>JAFAHZ010000216.1 GCA_019236975.1 Vulcanimicrobiota bacterium
GTTGCAAGACGGGCAGTGATAGCCGCGTTGCAGCGATTCGAGCGTTTCCATTCCCGGCTGCGGTCCGCGGCATCCCGGACAGATGACGTTCCAGCGCAGATTGAGTTTGCCGGCGCGCGTCGCATACAAACACGCGCGCAACACGTCGCGGCGGGGCAGCTTCCAACGATCGGCCAACTCGTATGGGCGCATCCGCAGCAGGTCGCGATCTTCGGCCGACGTCACGAACGATTCGAGCGCCGCGATCACCTCGGGCGCGATGCCGGCGTCGACGAGCGACGTAAAAATCCGCGGGGCGTATGCCGCCGGCTGCCTTTCGGCGGCCAGCGACGCGAGACGGGCGGCGCGACGAAACGCGCGGTTGGCACCGCGTTTACCGGCCGCGGCGACGAGCGGAAGCAGCGGCGTTACGAGCGGCGTTGCGGCTTCGAGCTCGATGCCCACGTCGACGCGCGTACGCCGCTGCGCGATCGCCATCAACTCCAGCGTGTTGCGGAACCTCTTGAGCGGACCGTGCGTGTAGCGTCGCTCGATCGCGTAAGACTCCGGCACGCGCCACACGGTGGGCATCTCCTCCCATTCGATGGAGAACGGACCTCGGCCAAACGAACCGAACTTGCGCGTGCCGCCGTGAGGCAGCGGCTCGAACCTGGCCACGATTCGCGGTAAGCCGGCATGTTCGTTGACCCAGTCGGTGTCGGCAAGGTACTCCCATAGTCGCTCGCGCGGCGCGTCGAACTCCCACGTCCAATGGGCGGCGAAGGTCACGGGCTGCCGGCTTGCGGAGAGCGCGCCAGCACGAGCATCGCATCGCCGAACGAGAAAAAGCGGTAGCGCAGCGCGGCGGCTTCGCGATAGGCGTCGAGCATGCGGCGGCGCCCGGCGAACGCGCTCACGAGTACGAGCAGACTCGACCGCGGCAGATGGAAGTTCGTAATCATTGCGTCCACGACGCGGAAGTCGAAACCCGGACGGATGAAGAGATCCGTGGCATGCTCACCTGAAACGATTCTTCCGTGCGTTCGGATGTTGCCTTCCAGCGCCCGTACGACCGTGGTTCCGGCGGCGACGATGCGACGGTGCGCCGCGCGCGCCGCCTCGAGCGCGGCCGCGGCCGGCGGCTCGATGGCGTACGTTTCGGCATGCATAGCGTGCTCGTCGACGCGCTCCGCGGTCATCGGCCGGAACGTTCCGAGGCCGACGTCCAGCGCGACGCGCACGATCTCGACGCCGCGGCTTGCGAGGCGAGCGAGCAACTCGGGAGTGAAATGCAGCGATGCGGTCGGTGCGGCGACGCTTCCGGGGACGCGCGCGAAGACGGTTTGATACCGCTCCTGAGCTTGAACGGAGTCGTTGTGAATGTATGGCGGCAATGGAAGCGTACCGGCTTTTGCAAGAAACGCTTCGAACGGAAGCCCGGAGGCGATTTCGATCTCGCGCAAACCGTCGGAAAGCTCGGCGACCACGGTGGCGGAGCCCGCGTTCTCGAATACGACGCGCTCGCCGGCACGCAATCGCCGCGCGGGCTTTGCCAGAGCAACCCAGCGTAAAGCGTCGCTGTGATAGCGCGCGGAACGCGCGGGGTGCAGCAGCAGAAACTCGGCAGCGCCGCCGGAGGGCTCGCGCCGTCCGCGCAACCGTGCGGCGATCACGCGAGTCTCGTTGAGGACGAGAACGTCGCCCGCAGCGAAATACTCCGCGAGATCCGAAAAGCGACGGTGCTCGTTGCCCGTCGGACCGACGACCATCAGGCGGCTCGCGTCGCGCCGCTCGGCCGGGTGCTGCGCGACGAGCTCGGGATCCAGCTCGAAGTCGAAGGCGGCCGTAAGGCAGTCTTCCGCGGCGGTCAGCCGCTCTTCAATCGCTGGCGCTCCAGATCGAGAAAGTTGGTCAGGCGTTTTCGATCTTCTTCGGTGGCCTCGACGATGAGCACGCCGACTTGGTACGTGTCACCCGTAAACGCGCGTATCCACCGAACTTGACCGCGCAGACGCAGAAACGGATTGCGTTTCATGGTAAATGAGTATTTCGTTCCGACGGGCAGATACTGGTCGGCGATGACGCGCATACCGGTCGGCGAGATGTCCGCGATCGCACCGCGAAACAGCATCGCGGACAGCGGATCCTCGACGACGACGTCGATGTACTTGCGCAGACGCAGACTGTACCGCTTATCGGAGTCTTCTTGCGCCTTACTCGCTGCGGCGGGCTTGGTGGATCGATCAGTCATCAGTGCTCACTTGGGTACCTGGAAAATACAACGCAAGGATGTCGCGCGCCGAACGTCCGGCGAGCGCCATTCCGCGTGCGCCCCATTGACACATGCCTACCCCATGCCCGAGACCGCCACCTTCCGCAAAGAGCGACTCCAAGCCGGAATCGACGCGCAGGCGCGTGATCAGGAGGCTGCGTACGACGCGCGGACCGGCGGCGATCCTGAACGTGCTTCCCTTGACGGTTACGCTGCCGTGGTCGGCGACGAGCTCGAGCGCGCGCACGCGCCCGCTGGGGTCGACGCCCGCCGGCCTGACGTCGCGGAGCGCGCCGAACGGCGAGAGCTGCTCGGCGAAGTGCTGCTCGAGGTCGGCAAGCGGGATCGTGGCACTCCAGCGGTAGTTCGGCGAACCCGTGCAATAGCTGCAGGGCACGCCGCCCAGGTACGGTACCGGAGTGCTGCCCCACGCATCCGCGGAGGCTTCGGTATGACCGCCGCAGCACGACGAGTAGGCAACCGTCGCATAGAGATTTCCGTAGCGCAGCAATTGCCCGGCCGTTGCGTCGACGGCACCGCGGCCCGCCGGCGATTCGCCCGCAATGCCGGAATACACCTGATCGAGTTCCGACGGCACGAGATCGTAATCGCGTTTCGGGTTGCTGCGCTGCAGGACGTACGTGCGCGCGCAGACCGCTTGAGCTTCGAGTGCTGCGGCCGGCCATCCGGGGGACATCTCGCGCGGCACCACGGAGTAGAGGTATTGCTCGATGTCGATGACGTTGACGACTTCGCCGCCGGCGATACGCCGGAAGTCGCCGCGATACCCGTTACCGTTGAATGTAAACGTGCCGCGGCCGGCGGGCTGCGCGTTGCCGAATCCGAGCAGAACCCGCAGCGCCGGATACGCGGAAATCATGGCAGGATCCGCATCGCTTTGCGCGCGAGCGGTGCCGGGTGACGCCAGCGCGGCGCCGGCAATCGCGAGAAAGGCGCGGCGCGACGTCATCTAGAGCAAACGCTCTTGCGACGGCACGGCGCCGCCGGCAACGCCCAGATGACGGTAGGCCGACGGCGTCGCTTTGCGACCGCTGGCGGTTCGAATGACGAAGCCTTCCTTCAAAAGATACGGCTCGACGACGTCCTCGAGCGTTTCCGCGTCCTCGGTCAAGCTTGCTGCGATTGCGGCGATACCGGCCGGTCCGCCGCCATACGCTTCGACCAGCGTGCGCAAAAACGCGCGATCGAGACGATCCAGTCCGACCTCGTCGACCCCTTCGCGCGAGAGGGCTTCGTCGGCAACGGCGGCCGTTATCCGGCCTTGCGCGCGAACCTCGGCGTAGTCGCGCACGCGCCGGAGCAGCCGATTCGCCACGCGCGGCGTACCGCGGCTTCGCGCCGCAATCGTGCGGCAACCCTCGTCGTCGATCGGCACGGCGAGCACGCCGGCGGAACGCCGCACGATCTTTTCGAGCTCGGCGGCCGAATAGTAATCCAAATGCCCGATGATGCCGAAACGTTCGCGCAGCGGAGCCGTGAGCATACCCGCTCGCGTCGTCGCTCCGATCAGCGTGAATCGTTTGAGCGGAAGCTTGAGCGTTTTCGCGTACGCACCGCGATCGACGACGAAATCGATCTGGAAGTCCTCCATCGCCGGATAGAGAAACTCTTCCACGACGCGGCCGAGGCGATGGATCTCGTCGACGAAGAAGACGTCGCCTTCCTCGAGAGCCGTAAGCACGCCGACGAGATCCTTGGGCTTTTCGAGCGTCGGCCCACTCGTCGGCCGAAAGTTTGCCCCCATCTCGCGCGCGATGAGGCCCGCCAGCGTGGTCTTCCCTAACCCGGGTGGACCGTAAAACAGCACGTGCTCGAGCGGTTCGCCGCGCCGCTTTGCTGCAGCAATCGCGATGCGCAGGTTCTCGACGATCCGTTCCTGCCCCACGTAGTCGTCGAACGAGCGCGGGCGAAGGCTCGCACCGTAGACTTCGTCCTCGAGGGTGTCGGTAGGGTCGACGACGCGCTCGGGCGTTCGCGTGTCGTCCGGGCCGAGAAGTCGTTTGCGTGCGGTGCTATCGCTCACGGCGCATCATTTCGCGGACTTCTTCGCCGCGCGCAGCCGGTATATCTGCGCGAGCAGCGTTTCGGCGTCGTCGATAGCGGCGTCGGCTTCGAGCGTCTCGCGAACCATCGCTTCGGCTTCGCCGCGCTTGTATTCCAACTGCAGGAGCACTGCAAGCGCTTCGGCTGCAAAATCCGGGATCGGCGTGACCGGCGGCGGAGGGGCGTCTTGAATGAGCAAAAATTTAGCAACTTTGCCTTGCAGCTTGGCGACGATATCGCGCGCTTTCTGCTGGCCGATTCCGGGTAGGCTCTTCAAAAAGGTGAGGTCGCCGCGATCGATAGCGCCGGCGATCGACGACATGGGCTGGGAAAACGCCCGCGCCGCAGAACGCGGTCCGATCGACGCGACCGTAATCAGCGCTTCGAAAAACTCGCGCTCGATCGCGTTGGAAAAGCCGTAGTACGTAAAGCGGCCGCTATTGCCGTCCAAGTTGACCACGGCGTAGACTTCCAACGCAACCGGTTCCCCGGGTTGCGCCGGAAGTTTTTCGGCAACGCAGGGTGGTAAGACGATCTCGTATCCGAGACCCCCGGCGCCAACGATCGCCGCGTCGCGGGTGCGCTCGATCAGGACGCCGCTAATGCGCGAGA
>JAFAHZ010000301.1 GCA_019236975.1 Vulcanimicrobiota bacterium
GTTGTCGACCGCGACGAACGACACGACTCGGTCGACGCCGAGGTTCTCGAACGCCCAGTCGCGGCACGCTCGGGCGGCTTCGATCGCGTAGCCGCAGCCCCAAAACTCCGGCCGCAACATGTAGGCGACTTCAACGTCTTCGCGGCCGTCGACGTCGTCCCAATGCAGCAGACCAGCTTGACCGGCGAAGGTGCCGTCGCCCTTCAACTCTACCGCCATAACCGAATAACCGGTCGTTTCGTATGACGAACGTATTCGCGAGAGGCTCGACTCCGCTTCGTCGCGGCTGTAGGTGCGCGGAAAGTATCGCATGACATGCGGATTGCCCAGCAAGCTGTGGACGTTGCCGGCGTCCTCGGCCGTGTAGCGGCGCAAACGCAGCCGCGGAGTCTCAAGCGATAGGAGCGGAGTCACCCGCGCTATTTCGGGTCGCGGCCCATCGCGTAGAATTCGGCGTTCGGGCGCATGTCCATAAGGCCGGCCATGCGATTGGAGAACCCGAAAAACGCTGCTATCGCTGCGACGTCCCAGATATCGTCGTCGGAAAAGCCCGCCGCCCGCATGGCGCCGATCTCTTCGTCGGTCGCGGCGAACCCCGGTTCGTTGACGCGCGATGCAAATGCAAGCATCGCACGCAGCCGCGGCGTCAATTCGGCGGTACGCCAGTTATTCGCGATTTGCTCGGCGAGAATTGGGTCTTTTCCGAGGATGCGCAGCGCGGCTCCGTGCGCCGTCATGCAGTATTGGCAGCGATTCTCCGACGACACGGCAACGACGATCGCTTCGCGTTCCGCGCGCGTAAGATTTCCCGGAGCCTTCATCAGTACGTCGTGGTAGGCCATGAACGCGCGAAAATGTTCCGGCCGCCGCGCGTACGCGCGAAAGACGTTGGGAACGAAGCCGATTTTGTTCCGATTGGTCTCGTAGATTTCCCGAATGTCGCCGGGAAGCTGGGCCTCGTCGGGCTCGCCGAACCGGGATGCGAAAGACGTTCGTTGCATGCACGGAGTTTCTCAAGAAACGGCCAGGTGCCTGGCCGCAGGGACGGGAAGCAGCACGATGAGGTCATACGCTATGCCCGGCCGTTTCTCGTGGTTACTCTTGGCGGCGTCTCTCCTGCTCGCGTTCGCCGCTTGTTCGGGCGAAACGAATCTCACGCCCGCACCGCGGGCCGCCGGAGATTCCGGCGCCGCGCTTCGCCTTGCGAAAGCGTCCGGTAAAAAGCTCGATGCCACGATTCGGATTCGCGTGCCCAAGCGACGCGGCGAGCGAGATCGTTACGTATCCCCGGGAACGAAGTCCATCAGCATCGTGATCGCGCCGGGCGGAACGCATAACTTCAACCTAACGCCGAGCTCGCCGGGCTGCGTCGCAACCTCTGCTGGGACGATCTGTACGTTCCACTTGCAGCTCGCGCCCCGCCGCTATACCGCGAGCCTCCAAACCTACAGCGGGGTGCTCGACGGATTGGGAAATCCGACGGGCCAGGCGCTCTCGGCGGCTTTAAACGCCGCACTCGTCGTCGCTGTCGGGAAGAGCAACGCGTTAAACGTCACGCTCGACGGTATCCCCGTTAACGCGCTTGTGGTTCCCGGAACGGGCTCGTCGATCTCGGGCGGTCCCAGCGCGTTTACGATGCCGAAGTGCGCGACGTCGCCGCAGCCGCTGATCGTCGAAGCGTTCGACGCAGCAAACTACATTATCGTCGGGCCCGGAGCTCCCACGCTGACGATGACGTCGAACAATGCGGCCGTCGCCGTCCACTCGCCGCAGCCGAACTCGAACGTTTTTACGATCACGCACCCCATCTCGTCGACGGCCTTGGGCGCGACCCTGACCGTGACCGTCACGCCGCTCGCGCCGAGCGGAGCGTCGCCCTTACCGCAAATTCCGGTGACACTTACGGTGCTCGGTGGTTATAACGTCTGCGGCGTCATCACGGAATATCCCGTTCCTATTCCCTCTGTTGGTCCGGAGGGAATTGTTTTGGATGCGCAGCAGAACGTGTGGTTTACAAACGATGCGCCCGGAGCCAACAGCATCGGGCGCGACTCGTCGTTCGCGACGTTCGAAAACTATTCCACGCCGACCGGAGGGAGCCGTCCCTACGGCATTACGCAAGGCGGCGACGGCCAAATCTGGTTTACGGAATTCGGCGCCAATCAAATCGGCGCCGCCACGTCGACCGGAACGATCACCGAATATTCCGTCCCGACGTCCGCAAGCGGGCCCAACGTTATCGCTGCGAGCCCTGACGGCGCACTCTGGTTTACCGAGCTCACCGGCAATAAGATTGGACGAATCACGACGTTCGGGACGTTCAAAGAATACACCATCCCGACGGCAAACAGCGCTCCGACCGGTATCGCCGCCGGACCCGACGGCAACCTGTGGTTTCTCGAATGTGCGGGAAATAAGATCGGCAACATTTCTACGGACGGCTTGACGCTCAACGAGTATTCGTCCGGTCTTTTCGCTCCCGCCGCCCTGCAGAACATCACCAACGGCCCGGACGGCAACATGTGGTTCACGGAGCTGGCCGACCGTGTCGGAAAAATCTCGACGACCGGAACGCCGATTACCGAGTACCAGTTGACGCTGGGTTCCATGCCCTTCGGAATCACGCCCGGCTACGACGGGGCATTGTGGTTCACCGAACCGGGCACCAACAAAATCGGACGAATCACTACGACCGGAACGATCACCGAATATCCGATACCGACGGCGTTCAGTGACGTGCAGTTCATCTATCCGTCGCCGGACGGCTCCCTCTGGTTTACGGAATACTACGGGAACAAACTCGGCAGGATACAATAAAAAAGAGCGCCGGTGAGGCGCTCTTTCGAGCCGTTCGCTTCGAAGGGTTACGCCGATTTGATGTCCCCGCACGAGACGTAGGTTGCGAGGTCGTCGGTGCTCTTGTGCACGTTGATCGCGTAGTGGCCCTGTAAAAGGCTGTCGAGCGAGACGCCTTTCACGACCGTCGTCGACGCACCGTTTTCGACGCTCGTCAGCGGATACTCCGGCGCCTTGTTGATATTGCCGCACGTACCGATATGAATGTGCGTCGGCTGCGCCGCGGCCGGCGCGTTCTTCAGGCTAATGACGACTTTGGTGCCGTCGGTTTCCTGGGTCAGCGTCGCGGTGCCGGTTTCGCCGGAGCCGTTGAGCGCTTTCATGTCGACCGTGACGGCGGTC
>JAFAHZ010000136.1 GCA_019236975.1 Vulcanimicrobiota bacterium
GTGACACATTCCGAACAATGGCGCCAGCCATGGCGCCCATTGGACTGCTTCCCGAGCTCGACCGCGCCTCCATCGTGCCGCTGTACCGGCAAATTTACGAGCACCTGCGCGAGGCGATACTAGCAGGAACCCTGCCGGAATCGACGCGGTTGCCTCCCGAGCGCAGCTTGGCCGAGAAGCTCAACGTCAATCGCAGCACCGTCGTGCACGCTTACCGCGAACTGGTTGCCGACGGCCTGATCGAGCAGCGGGTGGGTTCGGGCTCGCGGGTCGTTCCACAGTTGCGCGGCGGCCAACCCGAGCGCTCGGCGGGCGTGCCGTGGTGGGTGACGCTTCCGCCGTGGCGTGTCGGAGAGTTTCCCAACGTGCTCGGCGAGCTGGCAGCCAAGCAAGAGAGCGGACGCATTTCGTTCGTGCAAGGCGTGGCGCCGGACGAACCGTCGCCGCTCGCCGAGCTGGCAAAGTCGTTCGGCCGCGTCGCGCACGACCCGCGCTTCGTGCTGTCGTACGGCGATTCGGAAGGCTACGAGCCGCTGCGGTCGGCGATTGCCGCGCGTATGAACGCGCGCGGCGCAGCATCGGTCACGCCGAACGGCATCATCGTTCTCACCGGATCGACGCAAGGCATCGCCATCGTCGCGCAAAGTTTGGCCGAGCCCGGCGACGAGATCATCGTAGAGTCGCCGTCGTATCCGGGAGCGCTGCAAGTCTTTCAAATCAACGGACTACGCGCGATTCCCGTGCAAGTCGACGAAGACGGCATGCGAGTGGACCACGTCGAGGCGGTTTTGCGCACGCGGCGGCCGCGCTTCATCTACACCATGCCGTCGCTGCACAATCCGACCAACGCCACGATGAACGCCGATCGACGCGAACGGTTGGCAACGATTGCTAAACGCGCGGGCGTCCCGATCGTCGAGGACGACCCGTACGGCGAGCTGGCGCCCGATGCCGGTCCGCCGCTTGTCGCACTCGCGCCGGATCACGTCGTCTACCTCTCGACGTTTTCGAAGACGATCGCGCCCAGCTTGCGCGTTGGCTGGCTAGCCGCGCCGCGAACGATTCTCGAGCGGCTCCTGCTGCGCAAACAGGCGTACGACATGGCGACGAGCCTGTACGTGCAAGCCGCGGTCACGGATTATCTCGAGCGCGGGTACGACGCGCACGTCGATCAGTTGCGCGACGAGCTGCAGCTGCGCCGCAGCCTGGCCGACGATGCGATCGCCGAACATTGGCCGGCGCAATTGCGCGCAACCGGACCTTCGGGCGGCTTCTATTTATGGGTCACGACGCCGCGCGAGGTGCGAGCGCGCGCGCTGCTGGACGCCGCGGAGCGCCGCGGCGCGTCGTTTCTGTTCGGCGAAGCGTTCTTCGTGACGTCGGGGGGAGACCACCATTTGCGCCTCGCACTTACTGCAGTTACGCGCAAAGAGATCGGCGAAGGCATCCGCCGCATCGGCGATGCCGTGACGGCTCTACGCCCACAGGAGGAAAAGTGATACACGCTCTTCTCATCGCGGCGTTGTCGCAGCCCTGCGGCGGCGATCTCAATCAAGCGGACCTCGACGAATGCTGGATGCACCAGGCCGAAGCGGCGCAGGCATCGCTGGATAGGGCGAGCGCCAAACTGAAGGCGCAGCTGGAACGGTTCGGCATCGATGCGACGCCGTTCGTCGCGGCGCAAAACGCGTGGGTCTCCGCCCGCGAAAAGACGTGCGACTTCGAGCAGTCGCTCGAAGAGGGCGGCAGCATCGCGCCGATGATGTATTCCGAGTGTCAAGCGCGCATGACCCAGGCGCGCACGGTACGCCTGAAAAGTTTCGCAGCCGCGCTGGAGTCGTCCCGCGAAGCGCCGGAGCTCGACGCGGTTTCTCCGAGAGCGCAAAACGAGCTGGCTCGCGTCTACGGGCTGCTCCTCAAACAGGACTTGAGCGCCGCCGCGCACGCGAAGCTCGTCGCCGCCGAGCGCGCCTGGACCGCTTATCGCGACGATGCGTGCGCCGTCGAAGGCGGCGCGTGTTTGACCGAGCTTGCGAAGGAACGCACGGCCGAGCTCGAAGCCGGCTGGCTCGGCGAACCGTTTTGGTAAGACGCCTGCTCGATTGGTACGCCGCACACGGCCGTGCGGCGCTTCCGTGGCGTTCGGCGCGCAATCCCTACTACACGCTCGTCAGCGAGTTCATGCTGCAGCAAACGCAAGTCG
>JAFAHZ010000006.1 GCA_019236975.1 Vulcanimicrobiota bacterium
GTCATCCCGATTTTGCGCACCTCGCAATCTGGGAGGACGACGCGGGGACCATCAATTTGTCAAAACACCGCGTGCACGCCGCGCGCGCACATCGCGTCGACAAACGCTCGCACGGAGCCTGCCCTCAAGTGTAACCCCCACCTTCTGCTGAGCGCAGCGCCCCGTCATGTCATCCTGAGCGCAGCGCCCCGTCATGTCATCCTGAGCGCAGCGCCCCGTCATGTCATACTGAGCGCAGCGCCGAAGGCGCGAAGTCGAAGGACCACAACCCACGCCTAACCTTCGTCGGTATCTCATCGGATCTGCTGTTCCGTCCCGACGACGTGGCGCGCTGCGAGCGAACGTTTCCGCACGCTCGGCTGCGATGCCGCATACGTCGAAATGCGCACGGACCACGGTCACGACGCTTTCCTCGCCGAAAGTCATGCTCTGGCGGAACTGCTCGAAAGCGCCGTTCGGCTTACGGGAGTGCGCGGCGCTCGTAGACCCAGCGCATTAGCGCGGTAGCGACGAGGTCGTGTTCGAGCGGATGCAGGCGTTCCATGACGTCGAGCTGCGTTTCGCCGGCACGCACGCGCAGCGGTTTGCGCGCGAGCACTGGGCCGCGATCGGTCGACGGCGTCACGCGATGAACGGTAGCCCCCGTCCACGTGCGGCCGTCGCGGAGCGCATCGCCGACCGCATCGGGTCCGCGAAACGCCGGCATCTCCGATCCATCCGGCAGCACGACGCGGTCGCGTTCGGGATCCAAGGGCAGAAACGCCGGATGCAGGTTCAACAAATGCGGGAACTCCCGCACGAACGATTCGGAGAGCAGGTGCATCCACCCCAGCAAGACGACCAGTTCCGGATCGTCGGCGCGCACTTCTTCCAGCAGCCGCACGTCGTACTGCTCGCGCGGCTCCTCGCCTCGCTTCCAGCGCACGCTCCGAATCGAGGGCACACCCCAACTCCGCGCGCGTTCGAGCGCGTAGGCCTTAGGATTGTTCGAAACGACCGACACGACGTCGAGCGGTAAACGCCCGTCGCGTACGCGGTCGAGCACCGATTGCAAGTTGGTGCCGCTGCCCGACACCATCACGGTCGCGCGCGGCCGCGGCGTCGCCATTGCTTCGACGTCGAACTCTTCGGCCACGCGCGCGCCGCATGCGTCGGCGTAGTAGCGAATGAGCCGCTCGTCGCCGACCGCCGCAATCAGCGCGCGCGCGTACCCGCGTTCGCGCAACCCTCGGAGGGCACGATGCAGGAGCTCTCGCCCCAGCAATCCGCCGCGCTCCGTCCGCGCAATCCCGTACGGCCCAAACACGCCGACGCCGCGTTCGGTGCCGATACCGCGCAGCCACGAAAACGACAATCCCTGCGGGTCGTACGTCGCAAAGCCCACCGGCGCACTATCGCGAAAGGCGACGACGTTGCTGCCCGCGTGCGCCTCAGAACTCCACGTTCCGCCGAACTCTTGGTCGATCCACGCCAGCGTGCGGTCGTCCGCCGCGTCGCGCACGTCGATACCGCCGGCACGTGGAGTTGCGCGATCCGTCTCTAGGTCGACGACGAGGTTGTAGAGTTTACGCAACGGGACTATTCGAAGAGCGGCATCAGCGCTTGCGCGCACGATTCGAGAAGCGCACGGTCGCCGTCGCCGAACGTGCCGCTGCGATCGCTTTCAACGTCGAGCGTACCGATGACGATACCCGTTTCCGCCCCGAGAATGGGCACGATCGCTTCGTCGCCGCCGCTGCTGACGATCGTGGCGCGCGTACGCACCACCTCGCCGATCAAACCTTCCTCGACGGGAACGCGCACGGGGGCCGGTGCCTGCACCCCCGTATGCCCGACGATTTCGATTTCTGCGTCCCCGACGTCGTAGATGCCGACCCAGCGATAGCCGAGCTCGTCGCGAATCGCCTTCGCCGCATTTGCCGCGCGCAGCTCGCGCCTCTCCGTCGTATCGAGCAGGTCCCCGATGCGCTGCTGCAGGTTCACGCGTCCTCGCGCGCCGGATGCACGACGACCGCCGGCTCGCCGGCGTGCCGCGATTCGATCCAACCAACCACCGCAGCACCGGGCACCGCAGCGATCGCTTTGCCGGCGTCTCCGAGCGACACGATCAGCGTGTAACCGACGCCCATGTTCAGCGTACGATACCGCTCCTCGTGCGTCAGTTCGCCGCGGCGAACCAGCTCGCGCATGATCGGGGGTACCGTCCAGCGCTGTTGCTCGAACACTGCCTTGACGTTGGCCGGCAGCGTGCGCGGCACGTTCTCGAGCAGCCCGCCGCCGGTGATGTGCGACATCACCTTCACGCGCGCGACCTGCGCAATCGCCCGTACGGCCGCATAGTACGACGGATGCTCGGCCAGCAGAGCGTCGCCGAACGTCACGCCATCGCTCAACGTCGACGCAAACTCCTCTTGTGGAATCAAGCGCCGCGCGAGCGAATACCCGTTTGTGTGCAGCCCAACGGCCGGCAAGCCGACGATCGCATCGCCTGGAACGACGTCGTTCGGATCGGGAACATCGCCGGTATCGACGACGCCCACGATCGTACCCGCTAAATCGAAATCGCCCGGCCGATAGAGCCCCGGCATTTCGGCCGTCTCGCCGCCGAGCAGCGCGCATTGATGCGCGCGACACGCGCGCGCGCAGCCGCGCACGACGTCTGCCGCTATTTGGGGCTCGAGTTTCCCCGTTGCGAAGTAATCGAGGAAAAACAGCGGCGTTGCATTGACGACCAAAATGTCGTTGACGCAGTGATTCACGAGATCGGCGCCAACGCTCCCGTAGCGTTGGAGCGCGGCGGCGATGAGGATCTTCGTGCCAACCCCATCGGTCGAGGCCACGAGCGCGCGCCCGGCGTCGCCGGGCATGCGGAACAGCCCGCCGAAACCGCCGATCGCATCGAGCTGGTCGGGATGGCGCCACTCCGAAAGGACGTCCTTGTAACGAGCCACCGCCTCGTTGCCCGCAGCGATGTCCACGCCGGCCTCGGCGTAGGCGTCCCGGCGCGTCATGCCGTCCCTGCAAGGCGGGTGCGGCGCGCCACTCGAAGAGAGATCACCGCCCTGTAGTTCACCGCCCGAAAGGCCCACCATGCAAGTTCGTCTCATCAGCGACGCCCCGCTCGGCGTGCGCACCGGAGCACTCGTCCTGCCCGTCTTCGCCGACGGCGC
>JAFAHZ010000245.1 GCA_019236975.1 Vulcanimicrobiota bacterium
TGACTTTCGCCCATGCGGTTGCGCGGCGTCACGGTAGAGTTGCCGTCCGACGATACGGCGATCGCATACCCGGCGGTATTCGTCGAGCCGGAATCGACGATCGTCGCCGTATCGCGCGAAGGGGCTGCCGCGGCGCAAACCGCGAGCAGCCCCAATGTTAGCGCCACGGCGAACGTCGCCGTTGCGGTCGAGTTAGAGGTCCGACGTTCCGTTCGGAGATCCCCAACCGGTCGGGCCATTGTACCCCGCACCCGCGACGCAGATGTACTTCACTTTGGAAGCACAGGGACCGGTCACGCGTACGAACACGTTGGTACCCTTGGTCACGTTGGTGACGGAGCTATGGCTTCCCCACAGCTCCATCGCGCCGT
Organism: Vulcanimicrobiota bacterium; assembly: GCA_019236975.1. GTDB lineage: Bacteria > Vulcanimicrobiota > Vulcanimicrobiia > Vulcanimicrobiales > Vulcanimicrobiaceae > JAFAHZ01. Next base: position 372 of record JAFAHZ010000245.1, read on the forward strand.
GACGGGTCGATGCATTGCCCGCAAGTCCGAACATGCCTGCGATCAGCGGAGCCGAGAGGCTCGTACCGCCGACGCCGCACCAGTGCGCCGTCGATGCCGACGACGAGCACGTGACCTGCGAGTTGTAGATTGCGAGCGGAGTATACACCGATGCATCGGCCGAGATGTCGGTTTCGGAACGCATCGTGCAGCCCTTATCCGTCTGCCACGTCGGTTTGGCGTTGGCCGTGCTGCAGCCGCTCCCGGTCGCACCGCACGGACCGCCGCACGCGTTGGATTTCTCGTCGTTCCACACGACCGAGGTCCACCCCGCGCCGGTATGCGTCAAGCGCGTGCCGCCCGCGCAAATCACGCCGGCAAACGTGCACGGCGATTGCGGGCCGCCGCCCGATTTGAGACCACCGCCGCTATCGCCGGCGCTCGCGATGGCCGCGTAGCCGGATTTCGGGAAGGTGCTGGGTTGAGCGAAGTCCGATCCGCCGAACGACATGCTGACGATCTTCGACATCGCGAAGCCCACCGCAATCGCTTTGAAGAGACCCGTGCCGGTATCTTTGGCCTGCAGCAACACGATGTTGCACTTCGGGCAGGCGGCGGAGACGGCGTCGAGGTCGAGCGATTGCTCGTAGACCCAGCCGAAGTCGGAGGAGGTTTTGCCCGGCTGTTTGGGCAGCGGCGACGGCTTCCCGTCTTCGTTTAAAACCTTGATCGAAACGCTCGGCAGACCCGCCGCGGTGCGATACGCCATGACGTCTTTGAGCGCCGTCTTGTAGCCGAACGCGTCGACGATCACGACGGTCTGACCGCCGCCTTTGGTCGCGTCGAGTTTGTACGCCGATTGGATATCCGTCGGCGTGTAGCCGATGCCGGCCGGAATGCCGCCGTCGGGACGCGCGACGCCTACGAGATCGGTGCGAACCCAAGCGAAGCAGCGCATCTCCATCGGCCGCAGCGCGTGCGGGGGACACGCGGGAACCGCCGCGTTCGGGCGAGTCATCGCCAAGAAACCGTTCTGGGGACCGAGACCCGCGGTGTCGTCGATCGGCATCGCCGCGTCGAGCGACGCCGAAGCCGCGTCGTAAGCGGCCGGGGACGTCATCGCCGGCCCTTGATCGGGAGTCGAGGGCATCACGTTGCCCGTACCGGCGTGACTGCACGCTGTCATCGCGACGATTGCCGCTACGGCAAAAGCGCGGAAAAAGGGCTGTTTCACAAGTTACCTCCGGAGTAAGCCCAGTGTTATTCCATTAGAAGGCGCCGCTTCCGCCGGGCGGTCCCCAGACGGACGGAACGAAACCTCGATCCGGCGTAACGTTTTTTCATGCCGCCGGCCCCATCACCTACGCACGTAACGATACGGACGCCGCTACCGTTCGATTTGACCGTCGGCAGCAACGGGATTGCGATCGTTTCCGCGCGTTTCGTGGTCAAAAAAGCACGAAGGCTTAATCCGGCCCCCGGGATGGACGGCCTGTTAAGCGAGGCGAGCGATCAGGTGCGAGCGTACTTCGCGCGGCGTTTGCGCCGATTCGCCCTTCCGCTGCACTTCCAGGGAACGCCGTTCGAGTGCGCCGTGTGGGAGTGCGTTTCCGAGCTGGGTTTTGGCGACGTCGTCTCCTATGTCGACGTGGCCCGCGCCGTCGGGCGGCCGCTCTCGCACCGCGGCGTCGCCCGTGCGATGGGCCGCACGCCCATCGATCTCTTCGTGCCGGCCCACCGCGTGATCGGCGCCGACGGACGCGTCAAGGGCGCCGGGCCGGACAGCCTGCGGCCCCTGCTGCTCGCCTTTGAGCGCAAGGGGCGAGCCGCCGGGCGAGACAAACTGCTCTTAACGTGAGAATCGCCGGTACGATCGTCTTCCTCGCCCTCGCCTTCATGGCACGGGCGGCGGCCGCAACGGTCGGCTCGATCCACGGGGTCGTCGTCGATGCGACCAGCCGTCATCCCCTGGCCGGGGTCAAGATCGAGCTGCTGTCCCCGTCAGGAGGCTATTCGGCGACCACCGACGCTCGCGGCTTCTATTCGATCGTCGGCATCATCCCCGACACGTACGCACTCATCGCCGATGCCGCCGGATACCGGCCGTTTTCCGAACCCGGCATCACGATCAGTCAGGATACCAACGTCGCGATCGATGCGGCGCTGCTGCGCGCGTCGCTGCGCGAAATCGGTCACGTCACGGCGTTGCCGGCATCGTTTCCCGTTCAGCCGCATCAACCCACCGACGTGTACGTCGTGTCGCCGCACGAGCAGGCGCAGCTCGGCGGCATTCCCGCATTCGACAACGAAGCGCAGCTACTCAACACGCTGCCGGGCGCAACGCTCGTCGGCGGCGCATCGGGAAGCGGATTAGTCGGCGGCTTTGCGGCCGTTCGCGGCGGCCTCGCCAATCAAATCGGCTACCAGCTCGACGGCGTCGACGCGACCGATCCCATTACCGGTTACTTCATCAACAACGTCATTCTCAACGGCTCGCAAAGCGTCGACTTCACCGCGGGACCTGGCGACGCGAGCAAGGGCGGCTCGGGCTCGGGGTTCGTCAATATCGTGACCAAAGCCGGGAGCTATCCGTCCAGCGGCTTCGTGCAGCTGGATGGCGGCGGTCCGGCGTTCGAGCACAATCTCGATTTCGAATACGGGACGGCGACCCCGAACAAACGGTACTCGCTCTTCGTCAGCGGGCGTTACGGGCGCGATTTCGGCGGCGTCACCGCGCCGCCGTACGGCAATACCTACGGCGGAACCGGCACGTCGTTCCCCGACACGCTCGGGCAGGTGCAGTTCGAAACGACCAACGATACCGTCGTCAACGGATTGATTCACTTCGGCCGCAACGACGCCAACACGATTCAGCTGTGGGGCGTGTGGGGTGCGAATAAGGAAACCGGCGGATACGGCATCGATCCGCAAACGTATCCGTTCTATACCGGCCTCGCACCGTACCAGCAAATTTATCAGGCGGCGCCGCAGCTGCTCGGCATCGAAGCGCGCACCTTCGGGATTCCGATCCTCAACCCGTCGGCGACCAACTCGGCGCTCTCGCTCAAAGACGCCGAAGGGCTCATGCCTTTCTTTCCCGGGCAAAACGCCGTAAACCAGCCGATCGGCGCGGTGCCCAACGAAGTCACGACGTACGACTTGATGAAAATCGCCTACTCGCGGCAGTTATCGCCGGGCTCGTATATCAACGCGCGCATCTACCGCACGCAAAATGCGGTCGTCGACAACTTCAACGATCCCAACAACGTGCTGTTCGGTTACGGGCTGCCGTCGGTCGGCTTCTCCGACAACTTCGTCACCCGCGCAACGCAGAATACGGGCTTCGCCATCGACGTGCAGCAGCAAGCCGGCAGCAGTCACCTGCTCTCGCTCGGCTACGACTACCGCTTCTCGCGCGCAAATCTGGAAGGCTACGTCGTATCCCCGACGTTATTCTTCGCCGGTCCGACGATCGCCGATTTTCTTCCCAGCGACCCGTATCTCGCTCCCGGGGCAAACAGCGCGCCGACGCCCGGCGTGTTTTACGGCAAACGGTATCCGGCGTTCAACGAAACGATCGACAACGACATGTACCGGACGTCGCTCTACGCGACGGATAACTGGAACGTCAACGACCGCGCGCTGCTGCAGCTCGGACTGCGCTACGACAAGCAGAACGTCCCCACGCAGGCGGGCACCTACGAGGCGAACGCGATCGACCCGCGCGTCGCCGGCACGTGGACGATCGGAAGACGGCGCAATACGGTGCTGCGCGCCGGTTACGGGCATGCGGCGACGTTCGCGCCCCTGTTCCAGCTCGTGTCGGAATATACGCCGCCGATCGGATATAGGAACGATCCGGCGACGCTCGCCATTTGCGGAGGGCCGACGGCAAACTTTGCGGGGCGTTGCGCGAACTACTACGACGAGCTCGTCAACGCGTGGTGGCGCGGATTCGGCGTGAACCCGGTGAGCTTTTCGCGGCCGCAGCAGTCCGACAGTTACGATATTTCGCTCGAGCACGCGTTTCCGCACGAAATCGGTTTCAAGCTGACGTTTTTCGACCGCCGCGACTACGATGTCATCGTGAACAGCCAGCAGGTGACCGTCACGCCGCAGGGGGCCGTGATTCCGGGCACGATTTCCGTCACCAACCAAGGCCGCGCGCAGACCGCCGGGCTCGAGCTGCAGCTGTCGCGCCAAGTGCCCCAAGGTCTCTCGGTGCAGCTCAACGCGACGTACGTCAATCAGTTCGTGAACTACGTCACGAGCAACGCCTTCCGGCCGTCGGTGCAACCGGCGCTGCTCGCGACCGGCGCGCTGTTTCACCCGCCGTATCTTTCGCCGTTGACCGGCGCGCTCACGCTCGATTATCACCGCCACGACTGGGAGATCGACCCGATCTTCCGCTTTGAAAACGGCTACCCGATCGGAATTTGGGCGATGGATCCGGTCTACGTCAACGGTTCGCCGATGTTCGTTCCCAACACCAATCTCTACGGCGGCTTCGGCAGTCAGTTTTGCTACTACGTCGATCCGCAGGATCCGGGCGATCCGCAGCATCCGCGCATTATCGGCTCGACCGGCGGCGGATGCAGCGCAACGCTCAACGGTGCGCTTACGCACCGCGCGCTGTTCGTCAATCTCCTCGTCGCACGCAGCTTGGAGCGCGGTCACGTGACGCTCGGGCTGGAAGTGCAGAATCTGCTGGGCAACTATGCCAACTATCCATATTATAATCCGGGTTACGTAAACAACGGCTACGGCGCGTTCGGTCCGGGTTCGGGCAGCAATCCGGTCTTCGGTTTACCCGGCGCAATAAAAGCCTATCCGGCCGGCCCGTACTTCTCCGTCCCATCCGGCTTCGGCCGTCAGATTACCGTGTTCTCTCGGTTTGCGTTATGAGCTCTCTCGTTTCGATGATGTGGTTGCAATGGCGTGAGCTGCCGCTCGGACATTCGTCGCGCCCGTCCATGGGCGCTCCTACTCGTGCGTTTTTTCGCAACGGCCAAATGAATACGCCATCCTGGCTTTTGCGAAAAAATCGCACGCCTCGCTTGCAGCTCATGCCAATGCCACCTTCACTCTCTGCACTCGTTCGCACCCTCGGTCTGGCCATGTTGGCGGGCTGCACGACGGGGCAAGCCAATACGACGCCGCCGATCAACACGGGCGGCGGCGGAAACGGCAGCGTCGTCCTCCGCACGAGCGTCGGAACGGTGAATTTCGGCCAACCGGGTGAAGTCGGTTTGAATCTGCTGGAAACGTTCCGCGATACCCAGGGGTTTACGGCGATTCCGATTTCAACCGCAACGATGACGGGGCCGCCCGGCTTCGCGGCGCCGGCGCACTCGAAGGATCCGGGTTCGGGCAAACGCGTCGTGCCGATCGGTTCGCACTCGAACTCGTTCTTGGTGTCGCCGGCCGGCACCACGACGACGCTTGCCGGTGCGGACGGATTCGGCATCGGTCCGCCGGGCTGCAGCTGCCCCGGCATTAACTTCTATCCGTTCCAGCCGCAGTTCGTGGACGTCGCCGCGCACGGCGCGTTTTTCGGGCAAGCGCAGCCCTATTACGGCGGTCCACCCGCCTATCCGCCCACCACGTTGGCGGCCAGCGCGCTCTCGGCACTCGTGCAAATTCCGTCGAGCTCGCCCGAAGGATTCTATTTCATTGCGCTCGACAAGCGCCCGCCGGCGGGACGGTATACCCTCGCCGCGACCTACTCGCAAAACGGCGTTTCGCACGTCGTGCGCGCAACTGCGACG
>JAFAHZ010000093.1 GCA_019236975.1 Vulcanimicrobiota bacterium
TTGACGCACAATCAATGTCATAGCCGCTTGGCAATCCGCTTGGGCCGCTAAAATTGAAAAGGCCACTATATCCATTCGTTTCGTAGACGAGCGCGCTGACCGCGTCGGCGCCGCCGGCTTTCGTATCATCGACGTCGATCCAACCCGTACCGTTATCGTGTTGCAGACAACCGTTAGCGTTGGTTCGATACGTATTCACCATGCCCGGCTGCGGCGAGGGAATCGCTGCGCTCAGCGGCACGAGGTTGTCGTCGTACGCGACCGGCTGATTCTTCGCGCACGAACCGATCGCGAAACCGGGTTGCGGATAATGCACGATCGGAGGCCAGGTGTAGAGTTCAGGCGGCCCGATCGCCACATTGAACGAAACCCCTTCTCCGGCACGCGAGCCGGGGTACTGGTCGTAGATCGTCCCGCCGCAATCGATTTTCGAACCGGGTACGGTGACGAGCGTCAGCGTCGCGGTCGCGCGCGCAGGCGCGGCCGACGGCGCCGGCGGCGTCGCGCCGCCCGCGGTCGTCACTTTGACGAACGGCGCGCACGCGACGTCCAGTGCGACCGCCGGCTGCAGCGCTTCGGCATCGTACGTTTTTGAAAGATCGAGCGTCACGGCGGCGCCTTTGCTCGGAAGATCGGCCGCAGGCAACGATAGCACGGGCGCGCTGAGATGCGTGTACGCTTTCCCTCTGTACGTCGCGGTGAGCCAACCCATCACTTGAACGTTCGTGTGCGCGCGTTGTCCGAAGTCGTCGGCAACGGCGGCGGCACACAATCCTTCGTTTGCGGGATCGAGTGGGAACGTCGCAGGCGCGTCGTTCGTGCTGCCGCCGTTCGAGTTCGGATACGAGTAGGGCGTTCCGGCGGGCGGGTGCGGCGTCGCCGCCGCTTCGACTGGTGAATATGCCGCCGAGTACGGCAACGGCAAAACGTCGGGGAAGCGTGCGACGCTCGCGCCGCACGAAAAACCGGCCGTCGTGACAAACCAATGCGTGTAACCCCACTCGGTGGCGACGAACTGCTGTCGAGCGTCGGCGGGCCAGTGGAAGACGAGCTGCGGCGGCGTAACGATCGGCACGTTCGGCGTCGGCGACGGATTCGGAGGGCCGGCCGTCGTTACGGCGACGCCGCTCGTACACGGCAGCGTCCGCGTCGCGGTCGCGCCTTGCGGTCCCCGAAACGTCAGCACGAATCCGCCCGCCGGGCACATCGGTTCGACGGCGAGCGGCGCGAAGGTCGCCGTGCCGGACGCATCGATTGCGGGATAGGCGCTTTTGCCGCTGACGTGGCCCGATGCCGAGACGAACAGCGCAAATGGTGGAACGCCCAGCGAACGTTCGGAGATCGTGGCATCGCTGACCACGGGCATCGCGGTCGACGGCTGCACGGCGCCCGGCGCGCTCGGCCGGCCGGCATAGACACGTAGCGCAAAACCGTCGCGGCCGGCATTTCGCGGAGCAAACACCAGCGTCGCACCGTTCGTCGACGTCATGGCGAGCGCGCGCGCGGAACTCATCGCCGCATCGTAATCGTCGGTCGACTGCGCGAGCGCTCCCGGGTGCATGCCTAACATCCAAAAACCGCCGGCAGCTAATAGAACCGCCAGGATGCCCACCGTAACGACCGTTTCGATCAGTGTATATCCGCGTTCGCTTTCCATACGAACGGGAAGTGCCCAGCACGGGAAACCCGGGGCGCGAAACTACGCGCCGTACCAGCGCAGTTTCGGCCAGATCTCCGACAGCGGTGCCACCGGATTGCGGCAAACGTAGATTGGCGAAGGCCCTTCGACGACCCATTTATACGGTTCGGTCGACGTGCGCGCCAGCGTCACGCTGCGATAGTATTTTCGCAGGAGATCGATGCGGGTCGCGCCGATCGCGATGAGCGTCGAGCCGTCGTAACCGTGCGTGCCCCACAAGTAGTAGTTGTTTTGACTCGAAATGGCGAGCGGCAATCCGTATGCCGGGCCGAAGAGGTCGATCGCTCCCGCATCCGCGTACGTGTCGGCATACACCGCGGTGCGTTTGCGCGTATCGGCCGGCAGTTGATGGTAGACGCTTGCGACGTCGCGCGCGAGCCTCTGCCAGCCGAACTCTTCGGCGAAGATCGGTTGAATCAAGCGCGCGGGCTGACCGTCGCTTCCGGTCAACCCGAACGTCTTCGAATAGGCGATCAATCCGTCGACCGGCAGCACCGGCAGCGCCAAAGGCAGCGCCACGAGCGCGAGTGCGAACATCGCCGCGAACAGCGTCGCTCCCGCCCACCGCGGCGCGCGTTCGATGGCGACCGCTCCGATGGCGAAAAGCGCTCCGTAAATGCCGACGACGTAGTAGCCTTTGGCACCCAGTGCGACCGCAACCGCAAACACGACGGCGTAGCCGATGCCGACAAAACGCAGATCGCGGATCGATCGCAAAACGAACGGCGCGATCAAGCCGGCAATCCACACGGGCGCCGCCAACGGATTGAGGTACAGCAGCTGTTCCAGCGCGAAGGCGCCGGCATTCGTCGCGAGGCTCCGGTATTCGAGCGTGACGCCGTTTTGAAAGCCGGGGCGGTGAACGGCGTCGCCGCGCAGTACCTCCACGATCGGCCAGCCGTGCTCGGCTTGCCAGGCGAGGTTCGGGAAAAGCGCGACGGCGATCGTCAGCAGGGCGATGAGCGGCCAAACCGAGCGAAAGATGACGCGTTCTCGGGTCGCGAGCAAGCCTACGAACAGCCCCGCGGCTAGCAGCGCAATCGAATACTTCGCGTACGCGCCAGCGACCACGGCTGCGGCCAACAGCATCCACCATTGCCGCGCATGTTTGGGATCGCGGCGTTCTGCGTTGCTGACGATGCGAACGCACGCATAGATCACCAGCGTCCAGGTGAGCGGTTCGAAGGACGTCGTCGTCAGCGTGTTGCCGAGCAGCAAGTACGCCGGTGCCAGCATCGTCGCGCATCCCGCCAGCGTCTGCGCGAAACGTCCGCCGCCGAGCTCGTGCGCGATGGCAACTGACAAGTAAACCGTGAGCGCCGCGGCGACGATCGGCAGCAGTCGCAGCAGAAGGAGCTGATAGCCCGACGCCGCCGACAAGTACGCGGCTGCCGCGACTAGCGGGGGCTGATCGACGTAACCCCAGGCCAGATGTTTGGAACACGCAATGAAGTACAGCTCGTCGCGGAAGTAGCCGTAGCGCCAGGCCGTCCCCAAATGCAACAGCTCGGTGACGACGGCGAAGATGCCTTCGATCATCTCATGGGCCCTTCGGGCGTGCGCCGCGCGCTCGCCAAGAGGCCCAGGCCAAAGCCGGTGACGCCGGACCACAACCAGGCGCCCAGCGCGACGTTCCAATCCCACCAGATGCCGTCAGCGAAGGCCGTCGCAATGAGATAGACGCCGATGTACGTCATCGGAAGTGCGAGCGAGAACCGGGTATACGACGGGGTTGCCGGCGCCGTATCCCCACGCGCAACCCACACGTCGGCGAGCAGACCGGCACACAGCGACTGCGCGATCGTCACCGCGAGCAGCGGCGTTTGATTGGTAAATGCCGCCGCCGCCGGTACGTTCCCGACGACGTACATGAGCGTGAAGAGACCGGGACGCGGACGCGTGCGCGCGAGCAGCCAGAGCGCGACCCCGGCCATGACCGCGCTTTGAAAGATGACGACGAGCACGCCGAGCGATACTTTGTAATAGCCGATCGACAGCGACGTAAAATACGCGCGCGTAAACGGAGCGATGGGCGGCGGAGCGTTGGTGTGGCCGGCCGCCGGATCGAAGGCGTATGCGGTGCCGAAATGCACCAGAATAATCCAGGTCGCCAAACCGAGCGCTAACGGCGCTTGGCGCACGAACGTTGCGGGAGCGCGGTCCGCCAGCACCGATCGAATCGGTCCGCTCGACAGAAAGAAGATGCCGAGACCGAGGGCTTGGTGCGTCGGGCTCAGCAGCGCGTCGACGCCTTCCTCGATCCCGAGCAGCGCGTGCCAGATCATGTCGCCGACTCCGGCGAGCAGAAAAATCGGAATGCCCAGCAGCGCCAGGCGGTACGGGCGCGGCACCGTATCGACCCAGCGATAGCCGCGCAGGCGGTTGCGCGTCGCAAACACGGCAATGACGACCGCAATGGCGAGCATGCCCGAATAAAAGACGCCGTGGTATGGCGTGAAAAAGCTTTCCACCGGAACGTGGCCGTGCGCCCACGCATCCAGAAAGAAGCCGCTCGCGATCCAAACGGTGCACGCTCCCACCGCATAGTCGAAACCGAGGCTGCGTGGAACGGCGCGCTCCTGCTGCATGGCGCTGGCGTTAGTTGCAGCGGCGCGGCTGCCCTCTGGTTGGCAGGAATCGGCCGCTCGCGGTGCAGACCTGTCGGCGATGACTCGCGCCCTCGCGACCTGCCTGATGCTCGTCTGTGCTGCTGCGTGCGCGTCGCGGCTGCCGGCCCCACCCGCCAACGACACCAATGCGATGGAACCCTTTCCGACGCCGCGCGTCGCCGCGAACGACGCGCCGCCGGAAATTCTCGCTTTGAGCTTTAACTCACTCGACGTCCGGCGCGGAACGACGTGGACCGGTAAGTTCGTCACCACGACGAACGTGGCGTCGGTCGAAGTGCGAACGAACCTCTTTTCGATCGACGTGCCGCGCAGGGGCTTCGGGAAGTTCGCGTTTAGCGTCGATCTGCTGGACGTGCCGCCGATCTTCGTGCGCGCCTATCGCTTGCGCGTCCTGGCGCGCAATAGCGCGGGAGTCGTCGCCGAAGAAGATTTGCCGTTTCACATTCGATAGGGAGGCGATGAGTACGACAAGAGCCGGCTATACGCGTTCGGGTACCGTCCTGACGGTGACGATCGATCGTCCGGAGCGCAAGAATCCGCTGACGTTCGAGCTGTACGCGGAACTCCGCGATCGGTTTCGCGCCTTGAAGGACGACGCGACCGTCCGCGCGATCGTGTTAACGGGAGCCGGCGAAAACTTCTGTTCGGGCGGCGACGTGCACGAGATCATCGGACCGCTGACGCAGCGAACCGGCAGCGAGCTGCTCGAGTTCACGCAGATGACCGGCGACCTCGTGAAAGCGATGCGTGCCTGTCCGCAGCCGATCGTCGCAGCGGTCGATGGCGTCTGCGCAGGAGCCGGCGCGATCCTGGCGATGGCATCCGATCTGCGCTACGGCACCGAACGCAGCAAGGTGGCGTTTCTTTTCGTGCGCGTTGGATTGGGGGGATGCGATATGGGCGCGTGCGCGATGCTTCCGCGCATTATCGGCTTGGGCCGCGCGAGCGAACTGCTGTATACCGGGCGTTCCATCGGCGGTAAGGAAGCGTACGACTGGGGATTCTTCAACGCGCTCTTCGATCCGCGCGATCTGCCGGCGAAAGCGGCGGACATCGCGCAATCGCTGGCAGCCGGGCCTTCACTGGCACACGCGATGACGAAACGGATGCTGCACGAAGAATGGTCGATGCCCCTGGATGGTGCGATCGATGCGGAAGCGCGCGCGCAGGCTCGGTTGATGGAAACCAACGATTTCAAGCGCGCTTACGATGCGTTCGTGGCGAAAAAGCGGCCGGAGTTTGCCGGTGACTAAGGCCCTCATGCGGCAGCGCGATTTGACGTGGCCGTTCTTCGACGACGAACATCGTACGTTTGCGGAGCGCCTGCGCGAGTGGATCGCTCGCGCCGACGTGCTCGACGACGAACGCCGTGCGGACGCCAGCTCGCGCGCGTGGGTGCGATCGCTCGGCGGTGCGGACTACCTGCGCGCGTGCGTGCCCGGCGAGTTCGGCGGGCTGCGGCCGTCCATCGACGTACGTACGCTGTGTTTGGCGCGCGAGACGCTCGCCTATCATTCGTCCATGGCGGATTTTGCGTTCGCGATGCAAGGGCTGGGCAGTGGGGCGGTCGCGCTCTTCGGCAGCGCGGACCTCAAGAAACGGTATCTGCCCATGGTCGCAAACGGCCGCTGCGTGCCGGCCTTCGCACTCTCGGAGCGCGAAGCGGGTTCCGACGTGGCGTCGCTATCGACCCGGGCGGTACGCAAAGACGATACCTACACCATCGACGGTGAGAAGACGTGGATTTCCAACGCCGGCATCGCCGATCTGTACGTCGTGTTCGCGCGCACGGGCGAAAGCGGACCGAAGGGATTGTCGGCGTTTGCCATCGACGCATCGGTGCCGGGGTTTTCCGTCGGCAAGCGGATCGAAACCATCTCGCCGCACCCCCTCGGAACCCTGCACTTCGATCGCGTGCGAGTGCCGGCCAGTCAACGCATTGGGAACGAGGGCGAAGGCTTTAAGATCGCAATGGCGACGCTCGACGTCTTCCGCAGCACGGTGGGGGCGGCGGCGCTCGGATTTGCGCGCCGGGCGCTCGACGAAACTGCCGCACACGTCAAGACGCGCGAGGTGTTCGGGGCGCCCTTAGCTGCGCAGCAGCTGACTCAGGCGGCCATCGCTTCGATGGCGACCGATATCGATGCGAGTGCGCTGCTGATCTATCGCGCGGCTTGGGCGAAGGATAACGGAGCCGAACGGGTGACGCGGGAAGCAGCGATGGCCAAGTGGTTCGCGACGGAGGCGGCGGGACGCACCTGCGACCGCGCGGTGCAGCTCTTCGGCGGACGCGGCGTCACGCACGGCGAAACCGTCGAGCGCTTGTATCGCGACGTTCGCGCGCTGCGAATCTACGAAGGCGCGAGCGAGATACAGCAGCTCGTCATCGCCAGGCAAACGTTGGAAACGTGAAGTATACCGGTCACGTCGATACGTTCGCGGAGGATCGTCTTCCCGAGCCTCACCTGATGCCTGAGCTGCGGTTTGCACTGCCGGAACTGAGCTATCCCGAGCGGTTGAACGCCGCATCGTACCTCCTCGATCGCCACGTCGCCTCCGGAAACGGCGGACGCAGGTGCGTGCTCGCGCCCGGTGCCGCAGCCTGGACGTACGCCGAGTTGCAGGCGGCTGCGAATAGGATCGCGCGCGTACTGGTCGACGATTTGGGTGTCGAGCCGGGGAATCGCGTGTTGCTGCGCGCGCCGAACACGCCGATGCTTGCGGCGTGCTGGTTCGGCGCGCTCAAAGCCGGAGCGGTCGCCGTGACGACCATGCCGTTATACCGGGCGACCGAACTGCGCCACATCATGGAGCGCGCGCAAGTGAAGCACGCGTTGTGCGACGTGCGGCTGCGCGACGACCTCGATGCCGCGTGCGCGCAGTTCGGCGGCGTGCGCACGGCGTGCTTCGGCGGCGACGAACTCGACGCGCTGATGCGTGGCAAATCCGATGCTTTCGATGCGGTCGAAACGGCAGCGGAGGACGTCGCGCTCATCGCCTTTACGTCGGGAACGACCGGCGAACCGAAAGCGGCGATGCACTACCATCGGGATATTTTGGCGACCTGCGATAGTTACGGGCGCCACGTCCTGCGTTTGCGCGACGACGACCTCGTCTGCGGCAGTCCGCCGCTGGCGTTTACGTTTGGGCTGGGTGGGTTGCTGTTGTTTCCGCTGGCGGCGGGCGCCGCGACGCTGCTGCTGGAAAAAGCGGGGCCCGAACACCTGCTCGAAGCGATCGGCGGCCACGGGGCGACGACGGTCTTCACGGCGCCGATCGCGTATCGCACGATGTGCGCTTCGGCCGATCGCCACGACCTCCGAACGCTTCGCACCTGCGTTTCGGCCGGCGAAACGCTGCCCAAGGCGGTGTGGGAAGGGTGGCGCGAAAAAACCGGCGTTCCGATTCTGGACGGGATCGGGAGCACCGAGATGCTGCATATCTTCGTGGGATCGCCGAAAGAAGAGGTGCGCGCGGGTTCGACGGGGCGCGCCGTCGCGGGCTACGTTGCCGAGGTGCACGGCGACGACGGTAAGCCGGTCGCACCCGGCACGATCGGACGCTTGGCGGTGAAAGGGCCAACGGGCTGCAAGTACCTGCAGGACGAGCGGCAAGCGCTCTACGTCGCAAACGGCTGGAACTACCCCGGCGATGCGTATCGCATGGACGACGACGGATACTTCTGGTACGTCGCGCGGACAGACGACATGATCGTCTCGGCCGGCTACAACGTTTCGGGACCGGAAGTCGAGCAGGCGCTAATCGCGCACGCGGACGTGCGGGAAGTCGCCGTCGTCGGCAAGCGCGATCCGGAAAAAGAAACGCATATCGTCAAAGCCTTCGTCGTCCTGGCCGATGGATGCGCTTCCGATTCCGCAAAAGCCGACGAGCTGCGCGAATTCTGCAAGTCGGTCATCGCACCGTTTAAGGCGCCGCGCGAAATCGAGTTCGTGCACGAACTGCCGCGCACGCAGACCGGAAAGCTTCAGCGCTACAAATTACGCGAACGATGAACGGAGGGTGGCGGCGCAAGGCTGCGCTCGTGCTGATCTTCGCTGCCGTCGGGGTCTGGTTTTTGGGAGGTTCCCTCGCGAAGCTTGGGTATGTCGCGATTGCGGCCTGCGCGATCGCGCTGGTGGCGGCGGCACTGATCGATCGGCGTTTCGACGCGGGGCGATGGTGGGCGCGCGCCGTCGATCCCATCGTGCTCTCCTCGCCGTTTCACGGACCGTGGCGAGTTGTCTCGGGAGGTGCGGATCCGAGACACAATCGGTACTCTCGAAGCAGCGACAGGCTCTTTGCGTACGAGTTCGTTCCGAATAGCGAAGCTGCGGAGTGGCGCGAGGTTTTGGCTCCGTGCGATGGCGTTATCGCCTGGAGCGGGCAGTACCGCAACGACGGACACTACGTATCCATCGAAACGGCTCGCGGTTTCGTCATCGTCGCCAATCTGGATGCCTCGATCGCGGTTCGTATTGCGGAGGACGTGCGAGCGGGCAGACCGATCGGTCGTTGGCAGGCCGGGACGCCGGGCGCCGGCGTTATCGTGCACGCGCAAGATCGTCCGCACATTGCCGGCGACGTGGCGCAAGGCGTTCCGGTAGCTTTCTGGGACCGCGCCGGTATCGCGCAAGTGTTGGAATACGGCGAGGTGCTCGGCTAAGGTGCTGGGAACGCGGCGATGCCGTTTCCAACCGCCTCCCGGGTATTGAGTTCCTGACCGTACGATCTCCACGAAATATAGCCGAAGCCCGAATAGGGGTACGGGTTATTCGGTCCCAGCCACAGGTTCGCGTCTTGGTCGTACGCTTGCGCCTGAAAGGCTGCGTCGCCGTAATTCATGAGAAATGACGTCTCGAAGGGTTCGTACACCGCGAACGTGTTTGACGCTGCGATACCGAGCAGCGTGGCGCCGTCGTAGTGGCCGAAGTCCGCCGGAAGATTGTTGTTGACGGTGAGCCGAGGCGAACCGGTGAGCGACCCGATAATCGCCGTCGGCGATGCGTACGCCGGCGCAGAATACTCGGAGACCGATTCTGCGGCGCTGTCGGCGACGTACAGATCGCCGCTTCCGTCGAGCACGATCGACGAGGGCGTGCCTCCCACAACGACGTCGGTTCCGGCCGATGCGTATTTGCCGGCGGCGAGCAGCTCTTTGACGTTTCCGCTGGGCAGCGTCGTCGAATACCATAGATTGTCGCTGCTGTCGAAGGCAATGCTCGACAGACCGGCGCTGGTGGCAAACGGCGTAGAGATTGGCGTCGTGCTTCCCGGCGCGTACACGGCGACAGTTGGAGCTCCTCCGCCCGTATTGAGCACGGCGAGGTTTCCGTTGATACGTGAAACGGCCAAGGCGGACGGCGTCGATATTCCGCTGGTGATGACGGCGGTTGGTGCCGTTTGCGTATAGGGCGGCGCGTATTCCGAGATTGACCCTTTGCCGCCGGCACCGCCGGTTGCGTTGGCGACGAAAAGGTTGCCGTGAAGATCGAACGCCACCGCTTGCGGGCTGCTCAACGATGACGACGCGATAGCGGCGCCGAGTTTGCTCCCCAATCCGGCGTACACGGACACCGACGGCGGGTTCGCTTGCGCGACTGCAACGAGCGGCGCCGCCGAAATCGTCCAGTTGCTGGTGCTGCAAGTCCCCCCGCCGGAACACGTTGTCGTGCCGACCGTGATCGGCCAGGAGCCTTTCGCCGGGGTCTGCGGCGATCGAATGAGGACGTTGTTACCGAGAATCGAGGTCGTGTATCCGCCGCCGACGGTGACGGTAAAGGCCGGCGAGCCGGGCCCGAATATGGCGTTGCCGTCCGCGTCGAGCGCGACGGCCAGCAGCGACGCGGATTTCAGGGGCGTAATTTCGAGGCGCGTGCCGCCGAAATCCGCGCTTGGCAACACTGAGAGATCGCCGGTCAGCGGCAGCACCTCAATGCTGTTCGGAATGCCGGCGAGCGTAATGTTTGGAACGTTCGCGTGTCCGGCGACGACGTCGATCGGAAACGATTGGTTTTGCGAGAGAACGTTGCCCGAGGGCGATTGGGT
>JAFAHZ010000267.1 GCA_019236975.1 Vulcanimicrobiota bacterium
GCCAGCTCGGGATACAGATTGTTATGCTCGTCGACCTTGACGAGCCAAGCCATCGTCATCTCCGAAAGGTAGCCGACGTCGTTGAACTGACCGAGATGCGGATTCAGGGTATTGACGTCGCCCGCATCGGAGATGGTGAGCACGTGCGGCTTCGTCCAAGCGTTGGCACGCCCGCCCTCGGCACCGCCGGTTGTCTTGGTGCACGCACAGAGCAGCGCTCCAAGAAGAATGAAAGAACAAGTCCGCTTTATCACGTTACAAGCTCCAATGTTGCGGAACGTTAGATCGAGTAGTCCCAGGGGTCCCAGTATGCGGAAATCACCGGCGAAGGCTTGAATCCTTGCAGGTCGCTGTTGTAGACGTATGGTGTGCGCGTGAAGTACAAGATAATCGTCGGGACGTCGAGCGTCAGCTGCTGCTGAACGATCACGTAGTCTTTTTTGCGCCGGTTCTGATCGATCGTCGTGAGCGCGTCGTTCATCGCAGCGGTCGCGACGGGATTGTTCCAAAACATCGCGTTCTGCCCGTGCGGCGCCATGTTGTCGCCCGAATAGATCGCGCTGTCGTCGGGGTCGGCCGCACCGGCCCACGAAAATCCGGCGGCATCGTAGTGTCCGCCCTGCAGAATACCGTTGCTGGAGTTATCGAAGAACTCGCTCGAGGGATAGTTCTTGATGTCGGCCTGAACGCCGACGTCGCGCCATTGGCGTTGAAGCACGGTTTGTATGGCTTTGCCGTTGGTCGATTCGGTCTGCGTGCTGAGCGTGAACTCCAGCCGCTGACCGCCTTTGACGCGCACGCCGTCGGGGCCAACGGTCCAGCCGTCGGCGTCGAGTAGCGCTTTCGCTTTAGCCGGATCGAACGGATAGTGCGTGACGTCCTTGGTAAACGCCCACGAAAAGTTCGGCTGCTGATCGGTATCGGCTGGGATCGCCGAACCGTGTGCGATTTTTTGGACGATCTCGTTCTTGTCGGTCGCGTACGCCAGGGCACGGCGTACTTGCACGTCGCTGACGATCGGCGATTTCAGGTTGAAGTCGATGTGCGTCCACTGAAACGCGTCGACGCGAGTGGCAACCAGTCCGTTCTTAGGATCGGCAGCGAGTAACTGATATTGCGGCCACTTATTGGCCGTGCCTAAGCCGATCATATCGATCTCGTGCGTCTGCAGCTGCGTCTCGGCAGTGTTTTCGTCCGGAAGAATCTTGTACACGACTTCGTTGAGCTTCGGACGCCCGAGGTAGAAGTCGGAGTTGACTTCCATGCGCACTTCCTGACCCCGCTGCCACTGCACCACTTTGAAAGGGCCGCTGCCGACCGGCAGCGAGTTGTACGGCGCGGTATTGAACGACCCTTTGTCGTCGTTATATTTCGCGAGGATGTGCTCGGGGAGGATCGGTGCGTTGCCGTTGACGCTCCAGAGCTGCTGCAGGAAGGGCGCGTAGAGCTTCTTCATGTGAACGACCGCGACGTAAGGATCGCTGCAGTCGATGCTGCCGATATCCTTATAACCGTCGGTCGTGACGACGTTGTTATGCGTGTTCATCACGACTTGCCAGGTGAACTTCATGTCGTTGCACGTGACGGGCTGTCCGTCGTGCCATTTCATGTTGTGGCGCAGCTTGTACTTGATCGTCAGACCGTCTTTGCTCACGTCGCCGTTGGCGACGGTAGGAAGCTCGGTGATGGCGTCGGGGTAGGGCTTCGCCTTGTCGTCGTAGCGGACGGTCCACGAATAGATGAACATCGACAGATCGAGCGTCGGCGACCCGGCGTTCAGTACGGGATTGAGATTCTTGGGATCGGCGAACTCCGTCCAGCGCAATACGCCCGGCTGCGTCCAGGCGTGACGGCCGCCTTCACCCGTTCCGGTGGTGCCGGTTTTGGAACACCCCACGATCGCCGTCGCAGCGATGGCCGCCAGTGCGGCTGCGTACCACTTTCCGTTCACCCGCTTGCTCCTATCTCGCCGTCGCCGGCGGTCATGGTCGTGGGTTCGATACCGTGCCGTTCGCAAAATTCGCGATACGCCGCCGGCGCGATTTCGGACGGCTTGATTTCGCTGCGGCCGCCCCAGAAGACGTTCGTGTACGTACAATCGATGCCGGCCTCGCGCAAGTGCGCGTCGATCGCGGCCTTATGCTCGAGCACGCGCTGCTTTTCCATCCCGTGCGCGACGGCCATGACGTTGACGTCGTGGAACTCCGGTCCGCCCTCGCGCCAGTAAGCGTGCGTGATGACGTAGTGGCGCGCCACTTCGCGACCCGCGTCGATTTCGCGTCCGCGGGGCACGGCCCAATGGAACAGTGCGTTATACCGCGTCACGCGCTCGTCGTTCGCACCTGCCTTGACGTGTTCGAGAAATGTCGAAAAGCGGCCGATCACGCGGCGTTCGCTCAGCGATCGCGCGATGCTCGTAAACGTCTCCAGGTCGACGCCGGCTTCGGCTGCGCGCGCATCCCACAGGTCCACAACGAGTTCGCCGGCGGAAAATTCGCGCTTCAGGGCAACCAGGACGCGCCATTCGAGTTCCGAGAGTTCGACGATCGACGTATCCAGCGGCTCGCCCGGAGCGTCGGAGCGCGCGCCCGGTTCGAGCCCGCGGCGCCGCACGTGACCGACGCCGAGCGTAAACAGCATCTTGGCCGGCATCAAGCGGAATCGTTCCGCACCGACCTCGCGTGCCAAGAACTCCGCGTGCTTGCGCAGCGAAAAGCCTTGCGGAACCTTCAGCGTCGTCCACAGCCGATAGTTGCTGCCGGTCGAAACGGCGTCGGTCGTACGGATAACGACGTGTCCCGAAAAGGGATCCTCGGCGAACATGTACTCGAATGCGGCGTCGAGTTTTTCCGGCGGCACTTGCCACGCGCAGAGCGCACCGCGGGCGAGGTTGGTTGCCATCAGCGTCTGCCGAACGCGGCGAATCGTCCCGGCGAGCAGCATCCCGCGCACGCGCTCGATGACGGTATCCACGTCGACGCCGCTGCGCGCGGCGATCTCGCCGAACGGATCGACCTGAAATCCTGCCAGCCGATCTTCCGAAACCGCTAGAATCGCGGCATTCACCGGATCTGACACTGCCGCCGGAACTGCTGACGCCGGAGAGCCCATACGGGCTCTCCTTAGAGTTGCAAGTCGCTGGCTCCCGTCGCGTAGAGATAGTTCTGCTCCGCGGTGCGGACGCCGTAGAGCGCGGAGATATAGGAAGCGGTTGCCGTCGAGAGGTTCGCCTCGGCCGTCACCAGATTGAGGATGGTCGCCGCGCCGACGCGGTATTGCGCCTGCGTTGCATCCAGCGAGACTTGCGCCGAGGTTCGCGCCGATGCGGCTTGCACGAGGTTCGCCCGCGCGGAGATGAGGTTTGCCAGCGCCGTACGCACGTCGGATTCGACGGTGAGCTTGGTCAGCTGTAAGTTCGCTTTGGCCTCATCGAGCTGCGATGCGGCGACGGCAACGTTGTAGTTCGTCAGCCCCTGATCGTAGATCGGAACCGTCAGCGTCAGCCCGAGCGTTTTAACGTTCGAGTAACCGCTTGGACCCGGGCAGTTTGCCTTCGAATCCTTGACGCTCTCGCCTTGCACGTACGCGCAGTTGAGAAAGTTTCTGCCGGTGGAGTCGGCCGCACCGGCACTGAGAACCGGGAATCGCGCCAGCTTCGCGTAGCGCAGATTTTCTTGCGACGAAACGACAGTGTACTGCGCCGCCAGAAAATCGGGACGCAAGACAAACGCGCGCTGCAGCGATTGCGCGTACGTGGGATTGGCAGCAGGAAGTTCCCGCCCGACCTGCGCCGGAACGACGTCGGTGTCCGCGTCCAAACCGAGCGCCGTTGCAAAGGAGCCCTGCGCGCCGATTGCCGCGCCTTGCGCCGTCACGAGTTGGCCCCGCGCTTGCGCCGTTTGGAATTGGGCGCCGGCGAGATCGGAACGCGCCGCCGCTCCGCTGCGAATCTGCGCGCGCACGGCGTTTTCGTTGGTCTCGAACTCGCGCACGAGCTGAACGTCGGCGGCGACCGTCGCGTTGTCGGAAAGGACGGTGTAGTACGCGTTGGAGACGTTGAGCTGCAGCGTTTCGAGTTGGCGCAGCAGCGTCGCGCGCCCCGACATGTCGGCGGATTTTGCGACGTGAATGGCCGCAATGGTCCGGCCGCCGTCGTATACCAGCTGCGTGATCGTGATGCCGATGTTTTCCGACGCAACCTGCGACGTCGAGTAGATTCCGACGGGAATCGGCGTCACCGTGGCGTCGGGCGAGAGCGCGCCGGAACCGCTTCCCGTGCGCGAGCTATTGGTCGTTCCCGTACCGTTGGTATACGTCTTGCCCATCGTCGCATTTCCGCTGACGGCCGGGAACAGCGCCTGCAGTTCCGACGTGTATTTCGCGTGAATTGCGGCCCACGCCGCATTTTGGTTGGCGAAGACCGGCGAGAGCGCGACCGCAACTTTTTCGGCTTGGTCCAGCGTCACCGTCGCCGGCACGCCGGGTTTGGGCGACAACGCCTGCACGTCGGGCGCCGGCGTACCGTAGGCCGGATAGGGAATCGGCGAAGTGTTCGGCGTGGGGGTCGGTTGCGGCGACGGCAGCTGTACCGGCAGTTCCTGGTCTTGCGCGCGCACGGCGGGCGACGCGAACGCAATCAGTGCGAGCGATACCGCGAAGGCGCACGCGAGCTGACGAATCGTCATCGGTTAATGCCCGCCGGGCGCAGCGGCGCCGGGGGCCGCTCCGTTGACCATAACCGGACTACCGTCTTTGAGCGCGTCGGGCCGGGTCGTGATCACGACCGTTCCGGCCTGTACCTTAGGACTGACGACTTGCGACATCGTGTCCGTCTGCACGCCGACTTTGACCGGCGTTTCGACGGCCTTCCCGCCGTCGACGACGTAGACGACGTTTCCGTTGGCAGTCTGCGCGATCGCGCTGCGCGGAACGACGACGGCGTCTTTGGCGGCTTGTCTCGGCAGCGTCGCCGTGATCAACATACCGCCGCGCAGCTGCTCGCCGGGATTGGCGGTCTGCATGCGCGCTAAGTACGATAGGGTTCCAGAGGTCGGCACCGAGTTGACCGTTTGAATCACTCCGCGGAACGTTTTTCCGGGCAGCGACGAGGTCGTATACGTGAACGGCGCGCCGGGGCGAACGTATGCGAGGTCTTCGTCGGGAACGTTGATGTTGAGCCACACCGTGTCGATGCGCGAAATCGTGAGGACCGGCTGCTGCGGCGACCCGAACGCGCCCGGATCGAGCAAACGCTGCGATACGACGCCGTCGAACGGTGCGTAGAGGTAGGTTTGAGACACTTGCGTGGAGAGGACGCCGGCTTGTGCGGCCGCCGCTTGCGCGGCGGCCTGCTGCGCTTTCACGTTTTGGGCGCTGACGACGTTGTTCCGCAGACCGACGACTGCATTGTTATACGACTGTTGCGCGGAAACGTACTGCGATCGCGAGTTCTCCAGCTGGGTTTCGGACACGTAGCCCTGCTTGTAGAGCTGTTCGTTCTGCTGATACACCAGATGTGCGTTATCGAGCGACGCTTTCGCGCTCTGCACCGCGGCTTGATTCGCTTGCGTCTGTACCGGATAACCGACGACGGCGCCTTGCGCGGTCGCGCTCTGCTGCGCGGCTTGCGCTTGGGCTTGCGCTAACTGTGCGGAAAGCGTCGATGGGTCGATGCGCGCGAGCAGCGTTCCCTTCTTGACCACGTCGCCGATATTGACGTAGATGCCGATGATCGGCGCGCTTTGCTGAAACGCAAGCGTCGATTGTTCGAGCGGCGCGACTTGGCCGTCGAGCACGACGTGCGTCGCAATGTCCTGGCGCTGCGCGCGAGCGACGTCGACGCTCAGAGGCGGCGGGCCGGCCGGGGCACCGCCTTTGCCGCACGCGTCCAGCGCAAGCGCTGCGACCAGCGCGGCGATCGCCAAGCGTTTGTTGTGCATCTTTCTCCTCAATCCGGACGAACCGTTACCTCGATATACGGCCGCTAGGGGGATTTTGATTCAGGGCGTATTTCCCCCCGGCATGAGCGCGAAACTCGACATCGGACGCTCGTATAGCCTCCAAAGCCGCGTCGAGGAGTGGATGACTGCCGAAAAAGCCGGAAATCCGGGCGTCGACGTCCTCTCCACTTCGGTCTTGGTGCAGCTTGTCGAGAGTGCGGCGCTTCATTGCGTGCAACCGATCCTCGACGATACCCAAGTCACACTCGGCACGCATATCGATCTCTCACACCACAAACCGGTTCCAGTTGGTTTCATCGTGCGTATCGAAGTCGAGGTCGTGATGGTCGATGGTCCGCGCGTCAGCTTTGCCGTTCAAGTCTTCGACGAACGGGAGGCCGTCGCAGAGGGCACCCACGAACGGTACATCATCGACAAAGCCAAGTTCCTCGCAAAGCTCGAGGAGAAGCTCGCCTAAGGTCGGAACCGGCTGCGACAAAAGCAGCCGTCCCCCAGCCTTCCCGGCTCCTATTGCAGGGGGGGCAATCGGCTATTCCCGAAGAGATGGCGGATTGCCATCCGGTCCGCGCCCCGCGGGGCGCCGCCGGCCGGCATCTGAGGTCTCATTAACTAGCTAGCTAGGAGGAAACATTGAAGCGACTGAGCACCGGAGTCCTCGCCGTGCTGATGGCAGCCGGCCTTGGATTCAACGCGGTCGCAGCACAGGCTAACGCGTCGCATGGCAACATTGGAACCAACGCGATCGCGCAAGCCGGGAGCTCGACCATGGCTGCTCCGCCGGCGAATTTTGGATCCCCGCCGTCGGGTCAGATCCCGATTCTCTACAATGACCACCACGTCTACTCCAAACCCGATGTGTTGAAGCAGGCCCGCGTCCTCGCCGCGCTCGTCCGCGGTGGAACGCTCCTGATTCCCCTCCGCTCGATGTTCGAGCAGATGGGTGCGACTGTGTCGTACGCAGCGGGAACGAAGACCGTGACGGTCAGCAAGCCCGGCGCCGAGGTCAAGGTGACCGTCGGAAAGCCGGAAGTCGTCATTAACGGCGAGTCGCGTCCGCTCGACGTGCCGCCGATGATCTACCAGGGCACCGTTCTCGTCCCCGTCCGCGTCATTTCGGAAGGTATGGGAGCGTACGTACAGTGGGTGCCGGATCAACACGTCGTCGTCGTGCGCTATATCCCGCCGACGCCGCCGCCGACCCCGGCTCCGACGGAAGCGCCGACCGCGCCGCCGCCGACGCCCACGCCGACCCCGGCTCCGACCCCGTTCTACGACCGCTACGTCGCCGGTGATTACATCATCTCGCCGAAGGTCTACAACGAGTTCAACCCGGGCGTCACGACCAGCAACAACACGAACGGCTTCTCGTACCGTCTGCACGGTGCGGTTGAGTTCGCGCTGTTCAATCTGCCGTGGATGGTCGAAGGCGACTACCGTCAGATCAACTACCCGCGTTCGAACACGAGCGTGCTCGCCATCGGCGGACTCTTCTCGTATCCGTGCACGGCAACCAACGGCTGCGGCGGTGTCAACGGCCGCGACTACGATCTGGATACGCGCCTCGGATTCCGCGTGATCAATCCGCGTATTTACATCGGCATTGGTTACATGTGGCGTGGAAACAACGCGGGCTATCCCTCGCAGAACGGCCTCGGGGGCGGCCTCGAGAAGCTGCCCAACCTCGAGCGCGCGTTCGACTGGTTCGGTAGCGCGTACTACTACCCGTCGGTCCGCGGTACGTACAATACGGTTTCCGGTATCAGCGGAAGCTGTACTCCGGCCGCTCCGTGCGCCTACAACGTGGGCTACGGCGTCCTGAAGTACGACATCGGCGTGGACTACTCGTTCGAGAACGTTCCGCTGTTCCTCGAAGCCGGGTTCCTCGGCGATCGCGGATGGCACCAGATGTCCGCTCCTGCGGACTTCTCGGAGAACGGTCCGTACATCGGTATCGGCGTCAAGTTCTAAACTCGACACCGAATAGATGCAAAGCCCTCGG
>JAFAHZ010000282.1 GCA_019236975.1 Vulcanimicrobiota bacterium
ATCCCATCGCTCGGGCGGATTCTCACGCATGAGTCCGGCGATGGGATCGGGCGTCATCGTCGCAACGGCGTGCACTTTGGCTTCGACGTCGAGCGGGTGCCACGCCGCGTTGTCTGCGCGCGTTCGCGCGTCGCGAGCCTCGCCCACGAGCGCGAAGTGCTCGCGCAACTCTTCGAGATACTCCTCGTACCACGCGTCGCCGGCGTTGCGAATCATCGGATCGACGGCAACGACGCGCCGCACGGGCAGTTGCAACCCGCCCTCGACGGCGACGGCTCCGCCCCACGAGTGCCCGACGAGAGTGTCGACCGATTCGCCGAGCGCGGCCGCTACGTTCTGCAAATCGGCAACGCCGCGGTCGAGCGACATGGGTCCGGCAATACCAGAGCTGTCGCCGTGACCGCGCTGATCGTATGCGATCACGCGAAAACGCCCGTCGAGATGACGGGCCAGTCGCTCCCAGGAACGTCGCGAGCTCGTCATGCCGTGTACGCACAGCACGACGGGCCCGCGCGAACCCCAGCGTTCGAGTGTCGTCTGCGCTCCGTCGTCGAGCGCGACGAGCTCGCTCGTGCTCAAAGATCGGCTACGAATGCACCTGCTTGTGCAGCTCGTGCAGATCGTCGAGCATGTTGAGCGTCACCGCGTCGTTAACGCCTTCGTTCTTGAGACCCATGCTGTCGCGCATCGATTTTGCCGTGTCGGGCGCGTGATTGTATCCGTGGATCGACGCGTTGTGCTTGCGAATCGTCTCCGCATCGGTCTTGCCGTGCTCGACGACGTACTGCTCGAACTGCACGTAGGTCGGTTTGTGCGTGCGGACGTATTCCATGACTTTGTCGCGATCGAGGCCGAGGTTGTCGATGGTCATTTGATCGAAGCCGGCGCCGCAATGGTCCCAGCCTTCGGCGAGCTGGCCCGCGTTGCCGAGCGTGAGCTTCGTCCACAGACGCGGCAGATGCGCGGCGCCGAGCGGACCGGTGGTTTGCGAGCTGACATACGGAATCTTCTCTTTGGTAGCGGTCTCAGGCATTGGCGAGTTCCTTTCCATGACGTGAGGCGAAAGTGAGTTCGGAGACACCGGATTTATCGAGCTGTCCCAGGCCGAGTTTCTTCATCAACTCGAACTGTTCGTAGGTCGCTTTAGCGAGGGGAAGCGTAAGGTCGACGTCTTTGGCGAGCGAGAGCGCGATGCCGGAATCCTTCGCCGCGTGCTCGGCGGAGAAATAGACGTCGTGTTCGCGATTCTGCATATCGGCGCCGTCGGTTTCCAGCACGCGCGAGTTCGCTCCGGTCTGCGAGAAGACTTCACGCAGGACGTCGAGATCGAGTCCAAGCGCGTCGCCGAGGCCGAGCCCTTCGGCGAGACCTGCCGTGTTCACGTTCATTACCATGTTGACGAGCGCTTTGACTTGTGCGGCGCGGCCGGCCTCGCCGATATACTTCAGCGACGCGCTCATCTTCTCGAGCATCGGTTTCATTTGCTCGAAGACGTCCTTGCGGCCGCCGATCATCAGGTACAACGTTCCGCTTCGCGCTTGCGGAATCGAGCTGGCCATACAGGCTTCCAGCGAGTGCGCGCCGCGCTCTTCGGCTAAACGCTGCACGTCGACGTGTACTTTCGGCGTGATCGTCGCGCAGTTGATGAAGATTTTGCCCTTGGCGTTCGCAAGCAGCGAGTCGCCGCCGGTGGCGAAGATGCGATACATCGCGTCGTCGTCGGTGACCACGGTAATGACGACGTCGGAGAGCTCCGTAACCCGCGCGAGCGAAGACGTGACTTCACCGCCCGTCTCCTTGGCCGTCTCTCGCGCCGCTTCGGGATGGACGTCGTACAGTGCGGCAATCGGATAACCGACCTCATGGAGGCGTCTGGCGATGTTAGCGCCCATGCGTCCGGTGCCGACGATACCGATGGTAGGCAAGGTGCTCATGCCGGGCTCTCCTGCAGTGCGAAACGGGCGAGGGAAGGAGGGTCTTAGACCGCGGATGCGAGCCACCTTCCGCCGCCCGGCTACGGCGTCTTGGCGTGATTGCCCGTTTAGCCAAGAAAGGAGGACGCGTGCCGGCACACGACCTAGAAGTTCGCATCCGTGAGAAGCTGGCCACCAGGCGTCGCCGTCGCACTCGCACTCCTGTGTGGCCCCGTGCCGGTAAACAGTGCGACGTCGGGCGTACATTGCGGGACGGCTCGATGGGACGTGAAGACGCTCGCCGACCCCGCTGCGAAGACGTTAACGACAGCGGTCGCGCCCACCACAATCGACGACTTGAGCGCGCTCAAGCCTCCGGCGAATCCGGATAGTCTGCCCGATCGAATCGCACCGGTTGAAACGACGTTATGGTCCGTACGCGCGCGTCTGCTCGCGTATTGGGTCGAATCCGATTCCGATTACCATCTGTTGCTGGCAGACCCGCATTCTGGCAAGACGCTCTACGGAGAAATTCCGTCGCCGGATTGCGTCCAGTCGAGGCAAAGCACGTACACTCGCGAGCGCGCTTACGTGGACGCGCTGGGAGGCCACGCGGCGCCGATCGTCACCGTCGCCGGCTACGGCTTCTTCGATCACGTGCGCGGCTTCCCGGACGTCGGCCAAGCACCGAACGGAATCGAGATTCATCCCGCGCTGCGGATCGCACGTTAAAAGAAGAGGCCCCGCAATTCTGCGGGGCCTCGATTTCGTCGGTCCTTCGATTTCGCGCCCTACGGGCGCTGCGCTCAGGATGACAGGGTTAGAAAGAGTCTTCTTCGTTGGTGGTCTCGGTGAACGGCGTTTCCTCTTCGTCCTCGTCGTACGGTTTTTCGTCTTCGTAAGATTCTTCGTCTTCTTCCTCGATCTCGTAGCCTTGCGGCCCCTCGACATCCTCGTCGACGGTTTCTTCCTCTTCTTCGAAGACCTCTTCGCCCTCGGGTGGGCGCGGCATCGGCGGAGGCGCCGGAAGCGGAGCGGTCGCGTCTAGCGGTTTGCTGTCGTCGATTTCCTCTTCTTCCTCTTCCTCTTCCTCGACCGGAGCTTCGGCCTCGGCAACGCCGGCTTCCGCCACGGCTTCACGCGTAGCGACCGCCGTCTGCGAAACGGCCGGCTGCTCGTCGCCCATGAGCAGTCCGTACTCGCGGCGTTCGCTTTCGGCCATATCGTCTTCGGGCGTCTTGATCTCGACTTCTTCGCGGTTCTCCGTCAACACTTTGACGTCGAGCGCCAGCGATTGCAGTTCCTTGATCAACACCTTGAACGACTCCGGAACGCCCGGCTCCATCACGTTCTCGCCCTTGACGATTGCTTCGTACGTCTTCACACGACCGACGACGTCGTCGGACTTCACGGTGAGCAGCTCTTGCAGCGTGTACGCGGCACCGTACGCTTCCAGCGCCCAGACTTCCATCTCACCGAAGCGCTGGCCACCGAACTGCGCCTTGCCGCCGAGGGGTTGTTGCGTGATCATCGAGTATGGCCCAGTCGAGCGCGCATGGAT
>JAFAHZ010000297.1 GCA_019236975.1 Vulcanimicrobiota bacterium
GCCCGTATGGTATCATGTCGTGGCCATGATGGGGGTTGGGCTTCACGCGGCGTAACCCCGTGAACCCCGCCAGGTCCGGAAGGAAGCAACGGTAAGCGGGCCCTTACGGGTGCCGTGAACCACCTGGCCCTCGTCGTGGTCCACCCCAAAAACTATGCCGAACACTACCGTCTACGCGGCCGTGGCCGCCTTATTGGGTGCCCTCATCGCGCTCGCCATCTATCACGTGGCGGCGGTGCGACCGGCATTGGCCGAGATGCGAAGGCTCCTGGGTCTGCATGAGGATCTGCTTGGCGACGGCAGGACGGTCGCGTCGGAGCGGCTGCTCGGGCTCGAGCGGGGCCTGGGCGACGCTCGCTCGCTTCTCGAGAGGGTGACCGGGCGCATCGACGAACTCGAAGCGCTGGCCGCGACCGACGTCTCCCGGATCGGCTTCGTTCGGTACGACGCCTTCGAAGACACCGGTTCCGACCTTTCCTACGCGCTCGCCTTGCTCAACAGAGCCGGCGATGGCGTCGTCATCAGCAGCATTTACTCGCGGACCGACACTCGTACGTACGGGAAGGCCGTCAAGTCGTTCAAACCAGCCGCCAACGCATCGGAGGAGGAACTGCGGGCTATCGAGCTCGCACGCACGTCCGTTTCGAACGCATGAAGATCAACGATCGCTTTTACGTGAAGATCGTCCCGCAGCGGGGCGACACGATCCATCGCTTCTGGGTGCGCCGCAGACACATCGCGGTCGCGCTGTTCGCTTTGGCCGTCGTCGTCTTCGGCTCGCTGGCCTTCGCGGGCGCGCAAGTCTTACGCGCGCACGCGCAGGTCGCGACCCTGCGCGATCAGGCTGAAGAGCAGCGCCGTGCGCTGACCGCGATCGACCAGCAGACCGAAAACCTGCGCAAAGAACTGCAGCACGTCCAGCATCAGAATCAAGAGATTCGCCAGCTGATCGGCGCGCCCGCGCCGGTGCATACGCCGGCGGGACAGAAGACGTCGTGGATCCGCCGCGGTCCGGCGCTCGACGTCGTCGCCGCGCACGTGCGCGCACTCGCCGACGCCTCGACCGTAACGGTGCAGGAGTCCGACCGTATCAAGACGCTGGCGCTGCGCGTCCTGAACTTGCAGCATCTGCGCACGCTCGAACGCGCGCAACTCATCGCGGCGATTCCATCCATCGATCCGGTCGACGGCGCGGAAGTCGTCGGCTGCTTCTGCTACCGGAGCTATCCGGACAGCGAGTTTCACGAGGGCGTCGACCTGGGTGCCGACTACGGCGATACGGTACGCGCGTCGGCAGCGGGTACGGTCGTCGCCAACTCCTACGACGGTGCGTACGGCATCAAAGTCGACATCGATCACGGCAACGGGTATCACACGTGGTACGCGCATCTCTCCCGAGCCAACGTCGGCGTCGGCGAACACGTCTATAAAGGAGAGACCATCGGTGCCGTCGGCGCGACCGGTTTTGCGACGGGACCGCATCTGCACTATCAACTGATGTATCAGGGGCAGCCGATCGACCCCACGCCGTTCTTGCACGGCGTGCCGTCGAATGTCTTAGCTTCGCTCCCCTAGAACGACGCCGGTTGTGAACTCCCTGACCTGCACGCTCTCCGGCGTTCTCGTAACGCTGGTCAATCTGTACTCGATCGTCCTCTTCGTCTACGCTGCGGTCTCGTGGTTTCCGGACCTGCGCGGACGCTGGGTCTACTATCTCGCGGCCGTCGTCGAACCGGTCCTCATGCCGATCCGGCGCATCATTCCGCCGCTCGGCGGCCTCGATCTCGCCTTTCTCGTGCTCATCTTGGTCTTGCAACTGCTGATCCGTCCGATGCTGCAGCACGCCGCTTTTAGCGCGTGCTATCTCTATTGAAGCCGCACGCCCTCGAAGTTGCGACGAACGTCCGCAACTTTTGCATCATCGCGCACATCGATCACGGTAAGACCACGATGTCGGACCGCCTGCTCGAGATCACCCGAACCATCGAAACGCGCAACCTCGAAGAGCAGGCGCTCGATGCCATGGACCTCGAGCGCGAACGCGGCATCACGATTCGCATGCATCCGGTTACGCTCAACTACCGAGCGCGCGACGGCGAGCTGTATCGCCTGAACCTTATCGACACCCCGGGCCACGTCGACTTTTCCTACGAGGTGTCGCGGTCGCTGGCAGCGTGCGAAGGGGCGATTCTGATTATCGATGCCGCGCAGGGCATCGAAGCGCAGACCCTGGCCAACTACCACCTCGCGCTCGAGCACGATCTCGCCATCATTCCCGTCATCAATAAAATCGATCTGCCGGCCGCCGACCCCGAGCGCGTGATGGGCGAAGTCGAGGAACTGCTGATCATGGAGAAGCGCGAGTGCATTCTCGCCAGTGCCAAGAACGGCATCGGTATCGAAGATATCCTCGAAGCGATCGTCACGCGGATTCCACCACCCAAAGGACATCGCGACCATCTCCGGGCACTGGTCTTCAACGCACAGTTCGATCCGTACCGCGGCGTGGTAAGCTACGTGCGCGTCGTCGACGGTGACCTGCAGACCGGCACGAAATTCATGTCGATGGCGCACCAGCGCATCTTCGAGTGTACCGAGGTCGGCATATTCGGGCCCGAGATGCGGCCGATCCCCAAACTCGAGCTCGGCAACGTCGGCTACGTCATCGGGAACATCAAGTCTCTCGGAGAGATCGACGTCGGCGACACGGTTACGGCCGCGAGCAATCCCGCCCACGTTCCGCTCGCGGGGTATCGCAAGGCCGTTCCCATGGTCTACTGCGGACTCTATCCGAACGAAGGCGTCGAGTACGACGACCTGCGCGACGCACTCGAGAAGCTCAAGCTCAATGACGCCGCGCTGGTATACGAACCCGAGACGTCGGTCGCCCTCGGTTTCGGGTTCCGCTGCGGTTTCTTGGGCCTGCTGCACATGGAGATCGTGCAGGAGCGCCTCGAGCGCGACTACGGGCTCGATCTCATCGCAACGTCGCCTTCCGTCGTCTTTCGCATCACGAAAACCGACGGCGCGGTCGAGACGATCGATAACCCGTCGAAGCTGCCGGTGCCCAATCTCATCCGCTCCATCGAAGAACCGTACGTTAAGGCCACGATCATCACGCCGCCGGACTACGTCGGAACGATCATGGACGTCGCGCAAAGCCGCCGCGGCACGCTGGCCAACATGGAATACCTGCACGACGGCCGCGTCATCATGACGTACGAGATGCCGCTGATCGAAGTCATCGTCGACTTCTTCGATATGCTCAAGTCCCGCACGAAAGGCTATGCCTCGCTCGACTACGACGTCATCGGGTATCGCGAAGGCGACCTCGTGAAGCTCGAGATCTTGCTCAACGGCGAGCCCGTCGACGCCCTTTCGTTTATCGTCGCGCGCGATCGCGCGTCGAGCCGCGGCCGCGCGCTCGCGGAGAAACTCAAGGAACTGATTCCCCGGCAGATGTTCGACGTGCCGATCCAGGCCGCAATCGGCGGCAAAATCGTCGCGCGCGAAACCGTGAATGCCATGCGCAAGAACGTCCTCGCGAAATGCTATGGCGGCGACATTACGCGCAAACGCAAGCTTCTGGAGAAGCAGAAAGCCGGCAAAGAGCGCATGAAGCGCGTCGGCAAAGTCGAGCTCCCGCAGGAAGCGTTCATGGCCGTGCTTCGGTTGGAGTAATGCGCTGAAAACGTACGTTGCGACCAAAAGCGAGGGGAAGCTGCGGGAGATGCGCGAGATCTTCGCTGGTTCCGGTCTCGAACTGGAAACCTACGCGGAGTATACCGACGTCGCCGAAGATGCCACCAGCTACATCGGGAACGCGATGCTCAAGGCACGCGCACTGCAGGCGCAACTGCGCGACGACGGTATCGAAGCTGCCGTGCTCTCGGACGACAGCGGATTGGAAGTCGACGTGCTGGGCGGGCGCCCCGGGGTGCTATCGGCTCGTTACGCCGGTCGCGAGAGCACGTGGACGCAGCGTCGCGGTTTGATGCTCTCCGAAATGAGCGGCGTACCCGAATCCGAACGCAGCGCGCGCTTCGTCTGCGTCAACGTTCTCTTGCTCACGCAATCGGAACCGTACGTCGGGCTCGGAATCGTCGAAGGGCGCATCGCGATGCGCGCCAGCGGCGACGGCGGCTTCGGTTACGATCCGATTTTCTTCTATCCGCCTTTTGACCGGACGTTCGCGGAGGTATCGCCCGTTGAGAAGAACGCCGTGAGCCATCGGCGCCGCGCGGCGGACGCCTTGCTGGCCTCGATTCGCGCGCGTGTCTGACGTTCGCGTCGAACGAGCGAGCGTCGACGACGTTCGCGCCCTTGCGGCGAGGCGGCGCGTCGACGATTTCACGATGCGCTTGTCGCTCGCATCCGCCGACGGCGGCAGCGCGTGGATCGCGCGCGACGACGGCGATGCTATCGGCGTCGCACTCTGCGACTCCACCGAAGAGGAGCGGTATGCAGGTGACGTCTACGTCTCACCGAGTTTTCGCGGTCAGCGCATTGGAACGCGCCTCGTCGAGGCCGCGTTCGAAGACAGCGGCGAAGCCACGCGTGCGGTCGTCGTGGATCTCGCGGACTCGTCCGGCATCGCGCTGGCGCTGCAGTTCGGGCTGCTGCATCACGAGATCGTGCTGCGGCTGGCCGGATCGATTCCAAAAGAAGAAGAGCTCGCAGCGATGGCGGCCGGCGACTATCGATTTGAAGTCGGACCCATCGATCCCCTCGGGCACTCGTTCGCGCTCAACGCGCTCGATCGCGAAACGCGCGGTGCCGCGCGGCCGGAGTCCCACCGCATCTGGAGCGTCGCCGCTACGGGACAGGCGTTCTTCAATCAGGGGGAGTTCGTCGGCTACGCGTACGTGTGGCCGGACGGACGCATTGGCCCGTGCGCGGTCGCTTCGGGAGCGTACGCACGGCAGATTTTCGCGTTCTCACTGCTGACGCTGCAGCGCGCGCACGGTGCCTCGTGGTGCACGTTTCTGGCGCCGGCGTCGAACCTGCGCGTCATGCGGCCGGCCTTACGCGCGGGTTTGCGTATCGAAGAGTCGTTCGCCATCGCGCGCGACGCGCGATCCGAGTTGGATCGCTACGTCGGCTTTCACAAACTGGCGTTCTAGAGCGCCCCTTCGCGCGCGAGACGCTCGGCATCTTCCATCGATAGCCTTGCTCCCAAGTTGAGCAGTTCCTCGACTCGATCCGGCCGCAAGCCGCGCCACATCGCTTCGGTCGGTGAAGACAGCCACGGCATGAGCGTTTGCAGCCGGACGATTCCGCGCTCGTCCCGCAGGCGCTGGACGAAGCCGTAAATCGTGGCCGCCGGCTCCCATTTGTGCAGCGATGCGAGGATGATGAACCAGACCTCGAAGTACCACGCGACGATGCGCGCATCGCGGCCCTCGCGCGTGAGGTACTCGTAGGCGGAGTGCATCGACGAGATGGCTTCGTCGCGCCTGCCGCGCAGCAGGTCGCAGTGCGCGACGTTGATCTTTTGCCAGGCCGCCCGCGGGAGGTCGCCGATGTCGAGCATGATCGCGAGCGCTTCGTCCGCACACGCGATGGCCGCGCGATACTGGGCTTCGAAACGTAGCGCCTCGCAAAGATTGCCCAAAATGACGCCCACGAGGTGGCGATCGTCGCCTTCCCGCGCCAACGGCAGCGCGCGTTCGAACCGCTCGCGCGCGTGCGCAACCTGCGCCTCGAGGTCCAGGGACACCACTCCCAAGCCGTTCGTCGCGCGCGCCATTCCCGTGCGGTTGCCGATTCGGGTGAATGCCTCCAACGAACGGTTGTATGCGTCGACTGCCGCGCGCGCGTCGTGACGCGCGACCATAGCGCCGCCAAGATAACAGTAGGCGTTCCCGAGGTCGATCTCGTCGCCCGGAGCTCCCGACTGCGCGATTGCCTCGCGCGCCAATCGTTCGACGGCGGGGAAATCGGCGTTACGTTGTGCGATGCTTAGCTCGTCGCGAAGCGACTGCTTCATGCCGGGGTATTGAGGGCGCTCGAACGGGTGGTTATGCATTGGAAAGGTTACAAAGCGAACGTGCGAAATGTGAAGTTGCGCAAATTGTCACCGTCGCAGGACGGCGGAACAGCGCGGGTCGCGCGCGTTGAACGGGGCGTAGCTCAGCTTGGTAGAGCGCTACGTTTGGGACGTAGAAGTCGCTGGTTCGAGTCCAGTCGCCCCGACCACTTGCGGGGGCGTGGTATCCTAGCGAGGGTGCCTCGCCCCTAACATCTTGCGCCCGTGGTCTAACAGGATAAGGCACGAGTCTTCTAAACTCGAAGATGGGGGTTCGAGTCCCTCCGGGCGCGAGGACGGCTCGATCGCACGCGCGGTGACTGTAGCTCAGATGGTTAGAGCGTCGGACTGTGAATTCGAAGGCCGCCGGTTCAATTCCGGTCAGTCACCCCAAACTCCGGGCACCAAACAAGCAGCTTCAGGCCATACGTACGCCGGGCGAAGAATAGTTAAAGAAGTAGACCCTAGAAAGGCCTCGAAGATTTGCTCATGACCCGCCAGCCTGCATCGCTCCGGGCTTGGACGTCTTGGTCCGGCGCCGTGGTGACGGTCGTATCCGCCGCCTTGCTGGTAGCCGTCCTTTGGCAGATCTCCCGCCTCGACGCGCTGGGCGGCATTAGCCCCCAAACCCTCGATCGTTTCCGTCTCGCTTTGACGGCGGGCGCCGACACGACCGCCACCTGGGAAGCCATCTCCGACTTTCGGCGCGAGCTGGTCACTCGTCAACCGCCGGTACGCGTGCGGGCGCTGCGCGACGTCGTCGACGCGCGGATGGTCGCGCTTGGCGTCCTTTTCAATAAAGGCGGACCGGCAAGCGCTTTCGATAACATCGGCGATTGGCCGGCCGCGCAGAAGGCGTGGCGCATCGCTCGAAACGCTCCGCCCGACAAGAGCGCCTTTCCGATGTTCGTCGACCTCTCGCGGCACATCGACAGCTTGATTTACAGTTGCTTCAATAGCTCGGGGATCAACTACGATTCGAACGTCGTCTCCCAAGACGTCGGACAGGTCGTGTTCTCCCAAGCACCGGAAGGGTACGACCGCGTCCAGCGCGCCGCGGTGCAAGCTGAAGTCGCCCTGCACGAGGGCTCGATGACGCTCCCCGAGCGGCTGGCGTTTGCCTCGGGCCTCGGCACCGTTCAAGCCGACTTCGACCTCACGCAGAACGACATCCCCGGTAAGATTGCGGTCGCCTCGCAGATCGTTCCGTCGCGTGCGAAGGAGTTTGCCGCGCTCTTACCGCTCTCCGATGAATTCGTAGCGCAGGGCAAGGCGTTCTACAAGCTGCTCAACGACCGCGTGCTGAATCAGGAGCATCCGACGCTCGATCCCAAGCTGGTCGCCGCGAGCGCCGCGCCGACGCTGCGAGCGGCTCAGCGATTCGGCTACGCCTCGGCGCGCATGCTTGCGGCCGTCATCGAGGAACGCGGACGCGTCTACAACGAGCGCCGCATCTACATGTACGTCGCGCTGCTGCTCGGGGCGCTGCTGCTGGTTGGACTCATGCTGCTCATCGCTCAGATCGTGGCGTTCCGCAGCGGCCAGGCGCTCCAGCACGCGCAGAAAGAATCGGAACGGCTCGGCGCCGAGCTCGCGCGCCAGAAAGCCGAAGAAGCCCTGCGCTTGACCGAGGCGCAGTTTCGCGCCGTCTTCGAGGGCGCCGCACTCGGTATCGCGGTGCTCGATAAGGCCGGAAATCTCGCCGACGCAAACGGCGTCTTCCGCACGCTCTTCGGCGATAGCGTCTCGGCGGCGCTCGACGGTCACGAGCAGGAACTCGCCGAGTTGCTGGCCGGCGACCGCGAGACGTTCGAATACGAACAGCATCTCCGCACCGCGCTCGGACAAGAGGTGTGGACCGATGCGACGGTCTCCGTCGTCCATCAAGAGGACGGCAAACCGCTGTTTGCCATCTGCATGTTCCGCGACAAGACCGCGCTCAAGCACAGCGAGCGGCGCATTCTGCACGACAAGACGCACGATTCGCTCACCGGTTTGCCCAATCGCTGGCTGTTCGAAGAACAGCTGCGCCGGCGCTTCGAAGAAGCGACCGCACTGCTGGACTCGTTTTTCGCCGTGCTCTTCATCGACCTCGAGCACTTCCGCGACATCAACGAAAGTTTGGGACACGGTGCCGGCGACAGCGTGCTGACCCAGGTCGCGCAGCGTTTGCGTTCGTCGGTCGACGCGCGCGACGTCGTGGCGCGTCTGGGCAGCGACGAGTTCGCGATCCTGCTGCAGTCGCTCGGCGATATCCTCCACGTGGAGTCGGTCGCACGCCGGATCCTCAACAACCTGTCGAAAGTCATCTCGGTCGGCGGACGCGCCATCTACTTAGGTGCCAGCGTCGGCATCGCCATCGGCTCCGCTAGCTACGAGCGCGCCGAAGACGTGATGCGCGATGCCGAAATCGCGATGCAGCATTCCAAGATCGGCGGCGGCACGCGCTACGCGCTCTTCGACTCGAAGATGCACGACCGCGCGCAGAAGCGTCTGCAGCTCACCAGCGATATTCGGCAAGCGCTCGAGCGCAACGAGTTCCGGCTGCTGTACCAGCCCATCGTCAGCATCGTCGACGGCTCGCCGATCGGCTGCGAAGCGCTGCTGCGCTGGGATCATCCCAGCGAAGGCGTGATGGGCCCGATGGAGTTCATGCCGATCGCAGAGACGACCGGCCTAGCCACGCCGATCGGCCGGTTCGTCGTCAATACCGCCTGCGAACAACTCTCCCAGTGGCGCCGCAACCGCAACGGGCACATGGATTTCACCATGCACGTGAACGTCTCGGCCGCCGAGCTCATCGACGCCGACTTCGAGCGCGCGCTCGTGCAGGCGATCGAACACCACGGTCTGGCCCCCGAAGATTTAACGGTCGAGATCACGGAGAGCGTCGTGCTCGATAGCGGCACGCGAGCGAACGTGATGCTCGAACGCATCCGCGACCGCGGCTTCAAAATCTGTATCGACGACTTCGGTACCGGCTACTCGTCGCTGCGCTACCTGCAGCAGTTTAAAGTCGACGCCATCAAGATCGATCGCGGCTTCGTCTCCGGCAACGACGGCGAGCTCGCGAGCGAGCCGATCGTGCGCACGTTAATGACGCTCGCCGAAGCCTTCGACGTGAGGGTCGTGGCCGAGGGTGTCGAGACGGTCCGCCAACGCGAGATTCTTCGCAACGCCGGATGCCGGCTAGCGCAAGGCTTCCTCTACGCGCGCCCGATCTCGGCCGCCGAAATGGTGACGCTCTATCCAGACGTGCTCGGACGCGCGCCGCGCACCGCGTCCGCTTGACCGGCACCGTATACTTGGATGTGCGCGGCGCAGGAAATCCGCGCGCCTTTAGCTCAGTCGGTAGAGCAGCGGACTTTTAATCCGTTGGTCCCGGGTTCGAGTCCCGGAGGGCGCAAAACTCGCACCGCTAGCTCAATGGTAGAGCAGTTGACTCTTAATCAATTGGTTCGGGGTTCGAGTCCCTGGCGGTGCACCAAACGTCCGGAAATCCGCGGAAATCACTTCCGCGGATTTTTTCTTCCCAAACCATGGCAGGGCTTCCCTGCTATAGACGTAAGTCATTTCCCGTAACTCGGAGGTGATTCTTATGAAGTCACGCATCGGTTTTTCGCTTTCCCTGATCGCGGCGTTTGCCGCCGGATCGTTCCTGGTGCGCCCGGCCGCGCAGGCGCTGGAAAGCCTCGCCGTCACCACCTGCGCGTCGCCGCTGCCTTGCATCGGTGGCGTCAACAGAAAAAGCGGCGAAGGCCTCGTCGGCGTTTCGAAGAGCGGCACCGGCGTCGCCGGAGTCTCGGGGCCAATCCCCACCGGTACGCAACACCACACCGGCGTTCTGGGATACTCTCCCGTCTACGGCGTCCTGGGGGTGAACAGCGGAACGTCGGGAGGCGCGGGCGTCTATGCCAACACGCTCGGAACCAATCCCGCCCAGGACTTTGCCATCCTCGCCACGGCCACGACCGGAGGAGCAATTTTCTACGGTCAAGGCAGCGCCGGCGCCGCGATCTCTATCGACCAGTCCGCGAATGTCCATACGAGCGGCAAAGTGTTTACGACCGGATCGTGCAGCACCGGCTGCTCGCGCCGCCGCGGCGTCGATTCGTATGCCGTCACAGCCGCTGCGGCAACGCTTGAAGACTACGGCGAGGCGCGATTTGCGGCAGGCTCGGCATTCGTGCATCTCGATCCCGCGTTTGCCAACGCGGTCGACCTGCGGACCGGTTATTTCGTGCTGCTGACGCCGGAGTTCGCGTCGCGCGGCCTCTACGTAGCGCAACGGCTACCGTCAGGGTTCCTCGTCCGTGAGAACCCGGGTGGCCCGCCGTCGAGCGGGACGTTTGCCTATCGCATCGTCGCGCACCCGTTCGGCAGCGCCGGGTCGCCGCGTCTGCCCTTCCGGGAAATCGCGAACCCGCCGCTAGCCCAATAGGGGCGCCGAACCGAACGGACCCAGGGCCCGAAGGCGGACAATCGCCTTCGGGCCTTTGCATTACGGGAGGAGAAGAGCCTAAAGCGTTCTATTTATCCGGGTCGCCCGGGCAAGTGGCGGAACTGGCAGACGCGCTGGATTTAGGTTCCAGTGGGGCAACCCGTCAGAGTTCGAGTCTCTGCTTGCCCAGGTCGCTGCGGCGCCCGGGCAAGCGGAGAACTTCACAGGCGCTCCTACTCTTGCAATAACGCGGAAGTAGCTCAGTGGTAGAGCATCGCCTTGCCAAGGCGAGGGTCGCGAGTTCGAATCTCGTCTTCCGCTCCATTTCCCCTAAATCTGGAACCAGATTTTGGGGACCCCTTTACCTCTTACAGGCGCTCCGCCATCCACGGCTACGCGCCCCCTACGGGCGAAGCCCGTAGGGACCCCATTTACCATAAGAGATACACGTCTGATTACGTCAACACTGAACCGGCTCGCGCCCACGCAAGTCGAGCTCGAAATTCCGATCACGACGGATCAGCTGGCCGCCGCCGAAGAGCGCGCGTTTCGGCGACTCGTCAAACATGCCAAGCTGCCGGGATTCCGCCAAGGAAAGATTCCGCGCAAGGTTTTCGAGCAGGCTTACGGCAGCGATACGATCACGCATCAAGCGATCGAAGAAGTGCTTCCCGATGCCTACGCCAAGGCAGTGCGCGAGCACGATCTCGATCCCGTCGACCGCCCGCGGATGGAGGTCGTCGAAGAGAACGAAGGCCGTCCGACGCGCCTGAAGGCCACCGTTGAAGTCCGTCCGGAGATCGCGCTGCACGATTACAAGGGCATTGCCGTGACGCGTCCCCCCGTCACGGTCACCGACGACGACGTCGAGCGAAGTCTCCAAGCCCTCGCCAGAGACCGCGCCACGCTCGTGCCCGTCGAGCGCCCCGCAAAGCTTGGGGACCTCGTAACCATGGATTACGAAGGCCGCATCGACGGCGAGCCGTTCGAAGGCGGCGCGGCCCAAGGGCAAGTCGCCGAGCTCAGTGCGGACCGTTTCATCCCCGGTTTCGTCGACGGCATCGTCGGGGCGAATGCGGGTGAAACCCGGACCGTCGAGGCGCACTTCCCGGCTAGCTACAGCGAGGCCGGATTGGCGGGGAAGACCGCGACGTTTACGGTTACCGTCCACGAAATCAAGCAACTCGAGCTGCCTGCGATCGACGACGACTTCGCCAAAGCCGTTTCGAACAACGAAACGCTCGCGGAGTTGCGCGAGGACGTCCGCCGTCGTCTTACGGCGATTGCGGAATCGCGCGCGCGCCGCGTCGTAGGAAATGCCGTCGTCGAAAAACTGCTCGGCGCCCACGAGTTTCCTTTGCCGCAGACCCTCGTCGACGGCGAGGTCGATCATCTCGTCAGCGACGCTGCCGGAAATGCGGCGCGTTCCGGCAAGAGCTTCGACGACTACTTGGCATCCGTCGGGAAAACGGAAGAGCAGCTGCGCGCCGAGCTGCGGCCGGAGGCAGAAGGCCGCGTAAAAACGACCCTCCTCGTGGAGCGCATCGCAAAAGCCGAACAGATCGCCGCGACGCCGCGCGACGTTTCGGAAGAGCTCGAGGCACTTTCCCGCCAGTACGGACAACCGGTGGCGCGCATCCGGAAAGCCCTCGGAAACGGCTTGCTTTCCTTGATGGACGGCATCGTCCGGAACAAAACGCTCGATTTCCTCATCGACAATGCTACCGTCACCGATGAAACCGCGGCGCCCCCGTCGTAGGTATAGTTTTCAGATAGCATCTCCAGTCCGACGAGGTACCTCAAAGCAATGGGTCATTTAGTGCCGATGGTCGTGGAGCAGTCGGCGCGCGGGGAACGCGCGTACGACATCTATTCGCGACTGCTCAAGGACCGGATCGTTTTCGTCGGGGGACCGATCGACGATCATCTCGCGAA
Organism: Vulcanimicrobiota bacterium; assembly: GCA_019236975.1. Taxonomy (GTDB): domain Bacteria; phylum Vulcanimicrobiota; class Vulcanimicrobiia; order Vulcanimicrobiales; family Vulcanimicrobiaceae; genus JAFAHZ01. Next base: position 12,405 of record JAFAHZ010000297.1, read on the forward strand.
TTTGGTCATCGCGCAGCTGCTCTTTCTGGAAAAAGAAGATCCCGATAAAGACATCGATATGTATCTCAACTCGCCCGGGGGCAGCGTAACGGCCGGACTGGCGATGTACGACGCGATGCGCTTCATCAAGCCGGACGTGGCCACGATCTGCATGGGCATGGCCGCTTCAATGGGGTCCATCCTCTTGACGGGCGGGGCAGCGGGCAAGCGCTTCGCACTGCCGCACGCGAAGATTCTTATCCATCAGCCCTGGGTCTCTCAGATCGGCGGACAGGCGACCGACGTGGAAATCGCGGCCCGCGACCTCATCGCCACCCGCCAAACGGTCGCGCGCATTTACGAAGAAACCACGAAAAAACCCATCGACCAGGTTCTCCGCGACATCGATAGGGATTATTATATGACTGCCGAGGAGGCCAAGGACTACGGGATAATCGACCAGATTATCGAAAATCGTCAGAACCTGCCTTTACCGGCATAACGTCGAGGAGGACGCCCGGGCACCACGATGTTCCGCTTTGGAGACGAGAAAGGCCAGCTCAAGTGCAGCTTCTGCGGAAAATCGCAGGAGCAGGTGCGCAAGCTGATTGCGGGTCCCGGCGTCTACATCTGCGACGAATGTATCGAGCTTTGCAACGAGATCATCGAAGAAGAGCTCTACAAGAACGTCGACGAGAGCTTGCGGCTTCGGAATATCCCCAAGCCGAAAGAGATCAATCACATTCTCAATCAGTACGTGATCGGTCAGGAACGGGCAAAGAAATCTTTGGCCGTAGCGGTCTACAACCACTACAAGCGAATCAACGCGGGCGGCACCGCCGACGACGTCGAGCTGCAGAAATCCAACATTTTGCTCGTCGGCCCGACCGGCTCCGGTAAGACCTACCTCGCCCAGACGCTTGCGAAGATCCTCGACGTCCCGCTGGCCATGGCCGACGCGACGTCGCTGACGGAAGCCGGCTACGTCGGTGAAGACGTCGAGAACATCTTGCTCAAGCTCATCCAAGCGGCCGACTACGACGTCAAGCGCGCCGAAAAAGGCATCGTCTATATCGACGAAATCGACAAAATCGCGCGCAAGAGCGAGAATCCATCGATCACGCGCGACGTGTCGGGCGAAGGCGTGCAGCAGGCGCTGCTCAAGATTCTCGAGGGCACGACCGCCAACGTTCCGCCTCAAGGCGGCCGCAAGCACCCGCACCAAGAGTTCATTCAGATCGACACGACCAACGTGCTGTTCATCTGCGGCGGTGCCTTCGACGGCCTCGAGCGCATCATCGAATCGCGAGTCGCCGCGAACAACATGGGCTTCCGCGCGCAGCCCGAAGGCAAGAAAGACCTGCGCGTAGGGAAGTTGTTGCAGCAGCTCATGCCCGAGGATCTTCTGAAGTTCGG
>JAFAHZ010000018.1 GCA_019236975.1 Vulcanimicrobiota bacterium
GCTTTAGGAAGCCATCCTATACGATGCAAGCCTGCGAAACTCTCCCAAGATTGCCTTTATTCGATTTAGATCGCCGAACTAGGACGACGAGCGCCTGCCAATGCTGCGGATGTGGAACGCCGCCTCCAGCGTGAATTCGTGAGCAAACCGCAAGCGAAATGCCGTCGCACGCGCGAGCTTCGGTACAATTTCGTGGAGAAACCAGTCGCGATCGCGCGGCCATCCGTCTGGCGCACACGCTTCCATTGGCCCTTGCGTCGATGCCGTCTTGGCAAGTTGCGCGATGGCCGCGATCGACGTTGCGGCAATGAACAAGAACGTGCCCAGCATGGAAAACGCGTTTACCAAATTCTAAGGACATACGGCCCTCCAAAGACGCGGTGCGCTTGGAAACGGGCTGCAAGGCTTGTCCGTAGATTTACTACACCCGTAGAATCGGATTTTAAGCGAAGGAAAGTCAGATTTGGTAGCAACCACTTAGCCGATGAGGGGGATCCTTTTTCTAACAATTTGTAACGGAGCGGTCGGGAATGGTCGGTAACGGACGGGACTGCCCGGAACCGGCGAGAGTGGGTTCGAGTCCCGCTGGGGCTACCAACGATCGCGAGGGCGCGTCGCGACGCGTGGTCGAAGGTCGGCGCATGAAGCTACTTCTTCAAAGCGCGGCCCTCGTCGCGTTTTCGACCGGGCTGGCCGCCGCGGTTCTTGCCGACGAATCGCCCGCGGCGATGCCCGATGGCGCGGTGGGCGCGACGTTTCATTACACCACGTCCGTAAAGACGCCGAAGAGTACGAAATCCGGCAGCGGTCAAATTACGATCGCGAAGGCCAGTTCCGGCGGCCTTGCCATGACGATTTCGACGTCCGACGGCACGACCAAAACGGTTCCGCTGAAAGTCGAAAACGGAACGATCGCGCCGGCTGCGTCACCAACGTCGTCGATGCCGCCCGTCGCGGCCGCGATGCTCGCCAACATGAAGCTTGCCGCAACCGTCGGCGTCGCCGCGAAAAAGAGCGGCGGGCAAAACTTCTCGGTGCAAATATCGCTCGCGCCGCTCGGGAAGGGCGCGCCGATTCCGCTCGATCTTTCGATGGCTGCTAAAGCGGCGTCCGGTAACGTAACGTATTCGGGCACGGCCGCCGGATCGACGACGACCGTGCTGCCGCAAAGCGGCGGCGCGGATTCCGCAGACCTCGCCAAGGATGCCGGCGCCAGCGTCGCGACGCAAGGTTTCACGCCCGCCGGGCGCATCGCAACCGCCGTCGCGATGCACCACCGGCAAGAGCAGCAGAAGCAAACCGAACAAAACGGAGTTCCCGACGACGTTTCGGTTACCGTCACGGCGACGTTTGCCGCGGGACACTTCCAAGAAATACACGGCGCGCAGACCGATACGCTGCACGTGGCAGCGAGACCGGTGAAAATCTATTCGACCTGGTCGTTCACGCGCGTGCCGCACTAAGGCTCAGCGACTGCGCCTCTTCCACCGTTAGGCGCTCGCCGGCGTGGAGCAACTCTTCTACGCGCGAACGGCCGAGCTCCGAAAATACGCGCTCGACGTGCGTCGAGATCCGTGTGAGCACGCCTTGCAAACGGCCCGCATCGTTAGCGTCCCGATAGTGCCCGATGAATCCGTAGAGCGTGGCGGCAGTCTCCCACCGCTCCAGCGTCGCCGCGATCATGAACCACACCTCGAAATACCAGGCGACGTGAACGGCGACCGGCTGCCGCTGTAAAAGCTCCCATGCCGAGGCCATGCATTCGAACGCGCCTTGATACTCTCCGCGCACCGCGTGCGTATGCGCCATCGCGGAGTACTGGGCGGCCGCACGAGCCCAACGTTCGCCGGCCGCGTAGAGCTTTGCAGATTCGGCACCAAAGCGTAACGCGGCCGCCCAGTCGCCATCCGCGCGGCACACTTCGGCGAAGTTGCCGGCCGTCACGGCAATGTACTCCGCGTCGCCTAGATCGCGCGCTTGCAGGAGTGCCGCTTCCGAAAGCCGGCGCGCCTCGGCCGGATCGGGCTCGAGCTCGCCCGCAACATACGCTAAGCCGACCGTCGCGCGTAAGAGGCCGCGCCGGTCGCCGGCGGCTTTGAAGAGCTCGAGCGCTTTGAGGTAGTGCTCGCGCGCTTTGCGCGCATCGTTGCGGCGGCCGAAGCAGATCCCGAGATACTGATACCCCAGGGCCAAGCGCGGATCCGCATTTTCGCGGCACGCCGCGACGATTTTCTTCGCTAACCGCTCGAGATCGCGAAAGTTGTCGGCGCGCTGGGCCGCTTCGGCAGCCTCACACAGCTTCTCGACCGAGTCGACGGCGTTGCCCTTTTAATGTCCGATGACGACGGCGTTCGTAAACGTCTTACGCGGCCCCGAAAACGTCGTATGAAACGTCCCCGTGACCGTAACGTTATCGCCGTTGGCGTGCGTTTGATTCGTTTCGTCGATCACCACGACGCATTTTGCGTCGCACAGCGCAAAGCCCGATACCTTCCCCCGGATCGTCGACGACACCTGAAAGTTGGCGACTTTCCCGGCGACGGTAACGGTCTTTCCATCGTAAGCCGACGGACCGGCGACGATCGCCGATGGAGCGAGCGCTGCGGCAGCGGGCGCGATCGCGGTCGATGCGGCAAAGGCAAGAACGGCAAGCAGAAAGCGCATACGTGTCCTCCGAAGCACCGCTTCGGCGGCCTCACCGCGGGCTCTTGTCGCGCGGGCTGCCGCAGCGGCACCAATGCGGCAACCACGATGACCATAAGGCCATCGCGGCGCCGTCCAGAAGCCGTCTTTTCCCTAGACTAGAGGGTTTCGAATCCGATCGGGCGTCCCGAGATTTCTTGCAGAATCCGCAACGGCAGCCGGCATTCTACTTCCTCGACGTCCGACTCGCGGCGCAAGGTTCCCTTTTCTGCCTCGCGCTGATCCGCCACGGCACGGCTATCGTCGAGCCGCGCAAGCGTTTCCCAAAGGCCTTCGGAGTTTACGCTACTTGGCACGATACCTCCCCATCGGTACGAGATGCAAAGCCATTGCGCGCGCGGCGCGCGAGTTGCACTTGTTCGGCGATGCGCGCCGCCAGGCGCTCCACGTTTTCTTGAGAGTCGGACGCGTCGGCGACCGGCAGTTCCGCCTTCAGTACCCGGGCGCGCTCGCGAGCGGCCTCGGCTTCGGCTTGTGCCGTTTCACGCTCCGTCTTACTAGCAACGAGACGCGCTGCGGATTCGGTCGCCGCGTTCGCCGCCGCCATTTCCTTGGCAGCGTGTTCTTGTTTGCGCACTTCGTGCAGCTCGAGGTCGGCCAGAGCGGATTGCGCGTTGCGCTGCGCTTCGGCGAGCCGGGTCTCGAGCTCGGCGACTTCGGCTTTGGCGGCATCGGCCTCGCCGTGCTTTACGACGATCGCTTCCTCGATCGACTTGAGTTCGGCGCGCAACTGCGAATGTTCGCGCAGCGCCGTCTCGGCTGCGGTACGCACGTCTTCTTCGGCCTGCACCGCGGCTTGCGCTTTGGCAACCGCACTCTCTGCGTTCTTCTCGGCGGCTTCGTAGGCACGCGTTGCGGCTGCTGCGGCGGCTTCTTTCTGAATCCGTTCTTCGAGAATGCACGCTTCGAGCAGTAATGCTTCGGCGGCTTTGCGCTGCTCGGTCGCGGCGCTAAGCGCCTGCGAGGTCGCGGGGTCGGTTTCGGCGGTGTCGGCCGGAGTAACGCCGCTGACGGCATCCGTCACGCCGGTGACGGCCGCAACGACCGGCTGGCGTAATTCCACCGGCGCTTGCCGAATTTCAGTCGGAGCCTGCGGGGGTCGCGCGGCGACGATCGGTTTCTCGGGCCGGGCGTGCGGGACGGGCTTCGCGGGAAGCGGCGTCACGATTTCGGGTTCTTCCGTCGCCGCGGCACTCGTCTTCGGGCCCTCTTCGGCGAGTCCGGCGACGACCCACTGAGCCGCCGTCGGGATCTGGACTTCCGCGGCCGCAGCTTTGCGCTGACGTCCCGCTTGATTGGCGCGCTCCCGCTCCGTCGACTGTGCGATCCCGGCATCGAGCTGATCCAACAGGCTGCCTAGGCGCGATTCGGCCTCCGGCGCAGCCTGGGGCTCTTCCTCAACGGCGGCTCCGCTATTGCGGCGGGACCAAAACGACGATTTCGACTGATTGAACATGGTCGTAGGACCATGATGCCACCGCTCGCCGGCTCCGACAACGCACTATACAGAATCTTGACACTACGTGTATTGCATGTTGACGTGTTAACGCTTTCGTTAACGCGGTGGGCGTCTACCAGGTCCGGTGCGCGTGGACCTTCGACTGCACTTCACTGATGCTTTCACTGACGTACGCCCACTGCGATTGGTGCTCGTCGGTAACGACAATAAAGCCGGGAGCAAACTCGACGGTCAACGGCCACGTGCTCGAGCCTTTACGCGTCCATTTGCGCTCGGTGCCGTCTTTGAAGCGAATCGTCACTTCGTCGACCGATCGAACGAGACGACCTTCCGCGTACTTGCTTTTACTATCCATTTGACAACTCGACGCTCCTTTGCATTTCCGCTTCGGCGGTACGCCCGCTAGAAACCTTGGCACTTAGCGGCAGGGCGGAAAGTCGTCGGCGATGCGCCGTCGCGCGGCGGGACGCCCGCGCAACGCGTCGCGCGCGCTCGCAGCGGCGCCCGCTACAACGCTGCCGCAACGGCGAACGTCGTCACGCGCTTCGGCCGGCGTCGCCTCATCGGGCAAATTCGCCACGAACGCCGTCAGCTTCGCTAAGTCCGGCGAGCATTGTACGTACATGGGTAGCACGTAATCCACGACCCCTTTTTGCGAGCGATATCCCGAAACCGGCGCGTCGTCGTTCGCGGTAATCGCGCAATCCAAGCTGCGATGGGAAAACGGCATCCCCACGACCCCTTCGAGCGCGTGCCCGAACGGCCGGCTTCCGAGGTAATGAAAGAGATCGGCGACCACCGGCGACGCGGCGATGCGATCGCCGTTGACGTGCAGCAGCGTGCTGCGATTATGCAAAGCGGCGGCTGCGACGAAGCGGGGAACCTCTGCGCCGTCGCTCGACGTGAGCTGCGCGACGACCGCTCCGGACGCTAAATCGGCAGTCTGCAAAAATGCCGGAATATCGATGGAAATCGTAGCGATAAACGCCACGATTTCGATAGTCGCGATTCCCATGCTGATCGCGCGCAATGCCGGTCCGCCTGCCCAAAACGCCGCCAGCAGCCGGCTATTGAGGACGATCACCGCCGACACGGCGGTGCACAGACGCCAGACGATGATCGAGGCGTTGCTCGAGGGTGCGGTCAGCAATCCGACGAGAATCGCCGTCGCCAAAACCAGCGTGAAAAAACGGAACACGATCGTACCCAGCAGTTGCAGCACGCGCACGGCGCGCTCGCGGCCCGACGACGGCGGCGGCGGTTTGACCGGCTTCTGCATCGCTGCCGGCGTCGCGACGATCATGAGCAGCGCTATCAGAAAGAGCGAATCGACGGTAAAGCGCAGCGCCCGCCATTGCAGCGCGTAAGACGTCGACATCGACGCGACCATTCCGGCAACCGTCGTAACGAGGACCGCCGCGAGAATCCAACGCGACACGCGATCCTGTTGCCGCCATCCCGTGCGGAGGCGGTCGCCGGCGCGAAAGACTACAGCCCTATCTGACTCAAGTCGGCGATGAACTGCTGCGTTTTCGGATCGTCCCACCAGTTGACGACGCGCGCTTCCAACTGCGGAAGCGACCGCAAGATGCCGACGTGATGCCGGATGGCATCTGCGTTCGGCCGGCCCGACGATAGCTCGGCCCCGAGCCGGTCGATGGTTTCGTGTGCCGCGTGCCGTTCGGGCAGCGCATCGTGAAGTTCGCGAATCGGGAGCATCGTCTCCGCATCGGTAATCAGCGCTTCCCCGGCGATCAAGCCGGTGTCGTCGGCATCGGTGACGCCTTCGCGGCGTTCTTCGTCTCTATCCATTCAGCACGCCGGCAGCTTGGCGGGCAAGAACGACTTGGCGCGGTTGCCCGACCAGCAATTTCCTTTCCCCGTTTGCGGTTCCCAGCCTAGATCGAGGCCGTTGTTCAAGGCGGTATTTCCGATCGTGGACGTCTTTTCCGGGTAGGGATTGTATTTGAGCGCTTTGCACTGCTTGGCGGTCATCGTAAAGGCCGTACAGACGTCGGTCAGCGCGATGCCGTACGCGTGGTTGGCCGTCACGTTGTTGCGCAGCGTCCGATTGTTGGTCCCGCCAATCACGAGGATACCGGTTCCGGGGGGAACCGTGCAGACGACGCCGCCCGTGCACTTGTTGGCGTTATTGTTCTGCACGACGACGTTATCGCTGATGACGTTATCGAAGCTGTGCTCCAGCGGATCGCCCGGTATGATGAACTCCAAGATGCCGCCGGTATTATTGTAGGCGGTGTCGTGATCCATCAGCGAATGCGTGGTATTTTCGAACTCGTAGCCGGACACGTTGTTGTAGCCGACGTTGTGATCGACTCGAATGTGATCGGAGATGCCCACGTAGAAGCCCGTATCCGTCGCGTCGGTCGCGACGCTGTTGTCGAGGCGCCCGTGGCTGGCCCACACGGGATAGAAGCCGTAGATTTTGTCGCGCGACACGCTGTCGTACGCCCACTCCCAGTTCGTCACGCACGTCAGCTCGATCCCCGTGTCGGTGAAGCCGTTCACCGTAAAACCGACGACGCGGTTGCCGTGGATGCGATAGGATGGAGCGCACTCGTAGTATTTCCCGATGCCGATGCCGATGGAGAGGCCGCCGGGATTGTCGAGCACGACGGGCGAGCTTCCGCTCAGACCGACGAGCGTAATATTGTCTTTGGTGATACTGACGGCGCACTTCTCGTTGGCTTTGAACGGACACGGGCGGCCCGCTTCGTGATACGTTCCGGGTTGTACGACGATCGTATCGCCCGGGTTCGCGGCGTCGACGGCTTTCTGAATCGACTGACCGGGTTTGACGGTGATGCGTTTGGCACGCGGAGAAACGAATGCATCGATTGCATCGCGGCGCACCGTCGCCGGCGAAACCCCGCCGCCGGGAGGCGGCGTGAGCGCACCCGTTCCCGAACACGCACTGGCCGCCGATACGACGGCGAGCGCGGCCGCACATGCGAGAAGGCGAAACCTCATCGGCGCCTGTTTCGCGCTACGCGGGCGCATCTCCGTCGAGCACGTCCTGCGCCACGATGGAGAACGCGTATTCACCGTCGTCGCCGCGATCGAGCACCCAGACCGCGTCGAAGCGATCGCCCCACGCGGGCGGATCCTCGATGAACCCGGCTGCAATCAGCGGAATGCGTTTATGTTCCCACGCGACGAGAACGCACCCGGTCTCCGCCTGCAGCGCACTCACCAAACCCGTCTCGTCGCCGACGGGGATCTCGGTGCGAAACGGGCACCCGAGGCGGCGCGCCAGCGGCGTCACCGTTTCGCGGGGCCGCAGACTTTTTGCGTCGATGGGCTCGATCGCCACATCGTTAGTCGTTGCCGACGCATAGATGACGTCCGGCGTCGCAATCGCCGGATGCGACGGCTTTGCAAAGAACGCAACGAGCGCACCGGCGCGCTCCCAACCGCGCACGCAAAGCGAGTAGCCGTTTTGTTCTCCGGCTTCGGTCACGCCGTACGGGGGTGGCTCCACGGGCTTTTCGCCGTGCCGAACCAGCATGAGTTTGAAAGGTCCCGGCGTCGCCATGCTCATGGTTCCCGCGCCGCACTCGGATGTACCTCCGGGCGATAACCGGCCTCCAGAATCGCCGTTACCGGTCGCGGCGTCAGCACGTCGACCTCCATTGCTGCGGGCCGCGCGCGCCGTTGCCGGTATCCTGCGTCGGACCACTCGAACAGTTCCGGCCCCCACACCAGCCACGCGCTCGCGTCGAGGACGACGTACGCGCCGTCCGGCTGGTGCGCGAGTTCGGCGCGATACGTGCGTTTTGCGCGGCCCGAGAGACGCGAGCGATGCAACTCCCAATCCATAGCGTCGGCATCGCACGGCTCGCCGTGACGTGCGCGCCACAACGTTTGAAAACGGCGGTACGCATCACGGCGGCATTCGGCGCACGGACGGTGGCCTGCGGCCAATGCCGCCGCTTCGTCGAGAAAGAACAGCTGGGTCCAGCGGTGCGGCTGCATGAGCGGGCGCCGGATGCCCTTATAGTGCAGCAAACACGTAATCCAGCGGCGGGTCTGCCAAGGACGCACGACGTGGCGCCGGTCGTCGTGTAAGATGCCGCGGTTGCCGGTGAACAGCCCGCGACCCGGAACGGCCACGATCGCTCCAAACGGCGTCACGCGATTCTGCAGCGGCACGATGCGACGCGTTCCTTGCGCTTATCGAATCAGTTCGTAGCGCTCGGCGGCGACCCGGCGCGTCAACCAGCGATACGTGAACGTAAAACCCGGCCACAGCGCACGATTGACGCCGTCGTCGTCCAAATACCAGCTCTTGCAGCCGGTCGTCCACACGGTGCGCTGCATGCGCCGCTGCAGTCTCCGGTTGAACTCCGCCTGCACGCCCGGCTTGACGTCGACCGCGCGGGCGTGCGTTCGCCGCAAGAGCTCCAGCGCGTCGAGGACGTACGCAAACTGCGATTCCATCATGAGAATCATCGAGTTGTGTCCGAGGCCGGTGTTGGGGCCGATCAGCGTAAAGAAATTCGGGAAACCCGCTACGCTCGTTCCGAGATACGCTTGCTGCCCGCCCCTCCACGCGTCGCGCAGTGTAATCCCGGAGCGGCCGCGAACGTCGAGCGCTGCGAGCGCGCCGTTTGGCCGGAAGCCCGTTCCGAAGATGACGGCGTCGACGGCATGCGCGCGCCCGTCGCGCGTCACGACGGCGTTCTCGGTCAGCTTCGCAATCGGCTCCGTGACGAGCTCGACGTTGGAACGGCACAGCGACGGATAGTAGTTGCTCGACAAGAGGACGCGTTTGCAACCCAAAACGAAGTTCGGCGTGAGTTTGCGCCGCAGCGTCTCGTCGGGCACCTGCCGCGCGAGATGCTTGAGCGCGATCGCTTCGACCGCGGGGGCGAGTTTGGGATTGACGGCCAAACCGAGCGCACGGATTTCGAGCGACCAATAGATACGCGCGCGCTCGAGCCAGGCATAGAAAGGAATGCGGCGCCGCTTGCGCCGGCGATGCGAAATCGGACGGTCGCCGCGCGGAATAATCCACGGCGCGGTCCGCTGAAAAACCGTGAGGTGCTCCGCTGCGGGCGCGATCTCCGGCACGAATTGGATCGCGCTGGCGCCCGTACCGACTGCGGCGACGCGTTTGCCGCGCGGATCGAATGACGTATCCCAGTTGGCCGAATGAAAGATCGTGCCGGCAAACCGCTCGATGCCCGGAATCTCCGGTATGCTCCACGTATTGAGCGGGCCGGTCGCCGACACGAGCGCTCGACAGCGCAGCGATCCATCGTCGCGCGTGCGCACCGTCCAGACGGCGTCGCGCTCGTCGTAGGCGGCATCGACGACGTCGCAGTTAAAGCGGATCGAAGGGAGCAAGCCGTACTTACGGGCACACGCCCGGACGTATTGCCAGATTTCCTTTTGCGACGGGTAGACGCGCGTCCAATCGGTTTGCGTTTCGAACGAGAACGAATAGAGCATCGCCGGAACGTCGCACGCGCACCCCGGATAAACGTTGTCGCGCCACGTTCCGCCAACGTCGCTCGCACGTTCGAGGACGACGAACGTTTCCTTTCCACGCTTTTTGAGCGCGATCGCCATACCGATGCCGGAAAAACCGGCACCGACGATGACGACGTCGGCGTCGAGAGCCGTCAACGTAAACGCGGCAGCGGAATCAGTGCCGGGACGCGAGCGCGATAGGCGTCGTACTGCGAACCGAAGGTCTCGTGCATGAGTTTCTCTTCGTCGCGGATCTTGAAAAACAGCGCGATCGCCCCGGCGACGACCGGCCCCGTCCAGCTTCCGAGCCCGCAGGCGCACGCCGTCCCGATCAGCATCGTCAGGAATCCGGTATAGATCGGATGACGAGCCAAGGCAAAAGGACCGGTGGTGCACAGGCGGTGTCCCGCCCGCTGCGCCGGCGCGCCCGTCCACATGGTGCCCAGCGTGACGCGCGCCCACATCGCAAAACCGGTCCCGGCGAGCACGAGGACGATGCCGGCGTAACGCAGCGGCGCGCTGTCGACCCAGAGCGCGTCCCACACTCGCGTCGGAACGCACCACGAGATTGCGTAGACGATGACGGCGCCGACGATGACCGACGGCGAGAGCCGCCGCCGCTCGATCCGCGGCGCGCGCAGCAGGTTGTAGATCCAGCCGATCAGCCAAACGGCGACGAACAGCAGCCAGCATCCCAGGACGGTCCACTCGGTAGCGGGATCCAGGTCGGGCATGGCCTTCCTATACCCAGAGTCGCGCTTCGAGCCAGTTCAGCCGATCCTGCAGCGCCAAGGGCGTTTTGAGGTCGTGATGGGCGTCGTACAGATACATCGCACGCGGGAGGGGCGCGGCGCCGAAGAACGCCGCCGCATGCTCCGCGCTGACGAACTCGTCGTGCGCGGCAAACTGGAACATAAAGCCGCGCGCGCGAGACCGCGCAAGATACGCGAGGGGATCGAGCGGCGCCATTTGCGCGCGATAGGCGTCGAGGTCGACAGGCTTCTTCCCGAGCAAATACCAATCGGCGAACGACGTCGTTCCGGCCATGAGGACGTAGAAGCGCGGACGCGGATCCACGCCCGCGAGCACGGCGCCGTACATCGCACCGAAATCGTGCGCGACGTACGCTACGCGCTTAGGATCGACGCCGGGCTGCGCGAGCAGCACGTCGAGCGCGCGCCGTAAGTCGACGACCTGCGCGATCGAGTTTGCGTAATCGGTTTGTGTGGTGCGAACGTCGTCGAACCAATCGCGACCCTGCGTCGTCACGGTCGACCACATTGCATCCAGCAGGACGCACGTTGCGCCGCGCTTCGCGAGGGCGCGAGCGTCGGGCTCGAACTCGCGATGATTTGTGGTCGCATTGCTGCCGAGCCAATGCACGAACAGCACTCCTGGAGCGGAGTGCACCGCCCTGGCGGGCGCGACGATCTCCGCCCACACCGTGCGGCTTCCCGAAACGAACGACACTTCGCTGGTACGCAAGCCGCCCGCAACCGACGATTTTTCGACGCTCGCGCGCAACGGCGCCGAAGCGTAAGCAAACGCTCCCGCGTCGAGCGGTCCGCTCGCCGCCAACGTAAAAATCAGAGGTGCGATCACGAGAAGCTCCTTTCTTGACCGCGTCGTTCCGTCATCGCCGCTACGATAGCGGAGGCAAACCTCGTCGGCGCTTGCGGATGCGCGTACAGGTACAGCGTCGGCTCGATGAGCTCGACTTCGAGCACGCGAACCTGCCAATCGCCGTCGCGTACAACGTCCACCCGGGCGTATGCGTGACCGCCCGGCGACGCTTCGAGCGCCCGCGCCGCCACGGCGATCTCGCCGGCCGTCGCGTCGACCGGTTCTTCGCCGGAGGCACCGGGAGCTACGTGCGCGCGATCGGCCAACGGCGCTCCGGCATGCATGAACGGCGCCTTGGTCACCGCGTGCGAGTAGGTTCCGCCGAAGAACACCAGGGCGCGCTCGTGATAGTCGACGACGCTGTCGAGGTATGGCTGCACGATGGCGTCCTGCTCGCGCAGCAACTCTGCCGCGTACGGCTGGGCGTCGCAAACGGAAATGCCGTTATCGCCGACGCGCACGACGCCGTGCGCCGAGGCGCCGAACGCCGGCTTGAGGATGGCGTCGTGCCAGCCGCGTTCCTCAAGAATGCTCGAAAGATCGACCGCAGTGCCGCGAGCGAGCCAGGCGCTCGCAACGACCGGCACGCCGCGACTCTCCAGCTCGCGCAGATAGAATTTGTGAGCGTTCCATCGCACCACGTTCGCGGGATTGATCAGGTGCGTCGCCCGGGATACCGCGTCGATCCAGATCGCGAACCGCTCCGCGTGACGGTGATAGTCCCAGGTGGATCGCAAGACGCACGCATCCGCAGCCGACCAATCGACGGAAGGATCGGTCCAAATCGCGGGCCGCACGGCGACGCCCATGGCTCCCAGGGCATCAGCGGCAAGCCGATCGTCGGGATCGGACGCCGGCAGCTCTTCGCACGTCGCAAACAAGCACGCTTTCGGGTAAGGTTCCAAGATGAAAGCTTTGGTTGCGGCCGTGACGGCGGCGGTCCTGGCATCGTGCACGAGCGCTCAGCAGAAGGCTCCCGATCGGACCTTGCACGATCTCTCGACCAGTCCGCAAATCCGCGAACTTCGTAAACAATCTGCAGATGCGGCCCTTGGCGCGCGCGTGAGTGCGGCGATTGCGGGCCAAGCCGGGATCAACGTGTTTAAGCTCGGCGTGACGGCGCGTGCCGGGGTCGTGACGCTAAGCGGGAACGTGCCGACGCAAGACGTCAAACGAACGGTCGTCGCAACCGCGCGCTCCGTACCCGGCGTGAAACGGCTCGTGGCGCACATCGACGTAAAATCATAGTTCAGCCCGCGCTGAAGTGTTTCTGTGGTACGATCCGCTCGTGCAGCAGAACCTGAGCGCCAGTCCCGATCCCGACGTTGCGGCCGCGGCCGCCCTCTTCGCCGAACCCGCGCGCGCCGCAATACTCTACGCCCTGCTCGGCGGCGGCGAACTGCCGGCGTCGGAGTTAGCGTTTCGCGCCTCGGCGTCACCTCAGGCGGCCAGCGCACATCTCGCGAAGCTCGTCAACGGCGGCCTGCTTGCGGTACGTGCGGCCGGCCGGCAGAAGTTCTTTCGGTTGGCATCGGGCGAAGTCGGCCGCGCGATGGAGGCGCTCGCCGCACTGGCCGCACCGGTGCGCGTGCGCGCGCTCGCCCAGGATTCGGCTATGCGGCGGCTGCGGGAAGCGCGCTCGTGTTACGACCACTTGGCCGGACGGGTCGGCGTCGCCATCACGGATGGTTTGACCGAACGCGGGCTCGTACGGCGCACCGGCAATGCGTTTGCGGTCACGGCCGCGGGCGCACGCTTCTTCGGCGCGCTCGGTATCGATCTCGAGCCCTTGCGCGAACGTCATCGCTCGTTCGCACGCGCGTGCATGGACTGGACGGAACGCCGGCCGCACGTTGCCGGAGCCCTCGGAGCGGCATTGCTGCAGCGCTTTCTCGAAGAGGGTTGGTTCGAGCGCGCCGCATGCGACCGCGCGCTGCGCGTGACCGTCAGCGGACGGCGGAATCTCTCGCGCCGCTTCGAGGTCGAGTTTGCGTGAAAACGCACGCCTACGACATCGTCGTGACGTGGCCCGCGCATCCCGGCGAAGCGACCGCAAACTACCGCTCGTACCGGCGCGACCACACGATTGAGCGCGACGGCAAGCCCGCGATCCCGGCTTCCAGCGACCCGGCTTTCCGCGGCGACTCATCTCGTTACAACCCCGAAGAGCTGCTCGTTGCAAGCCTGTCGTCGTGCCACATGCTCTGGTTTTTGCACCTGTGCGCCGTAAACGGCGTGACCGTACTGGGGTATCGCGACGAAGCCTCGGGTCTGATGGAGGAGCATCCCGACGGCGGCGGCGCGATCGTTGGCGTCACCTTGCACCCGCGCGTGACGTTGGCCCCGCAAAGCGATGCGGAGAAGGCGAATGCGCTGCACCACGAAGCGCACCGTTTGTGCTTCATCGCGCGTTCGGTCAACTTTCCCGTCGAGATCGAACCGGCGATTTCTTAACGGCTCTGCGGCTCGGCGAGCACGTCTTTGTCGGGCGATATTTCCGGCCACATGTAGCGGCTCGGCTGGGCTGGTGCGAGATTTTCAAACGTAATGGCCGCGCGTTCGTAGAGGTGCCGCCCGACGCCGACCGGGGCGAGTGCGTCCTCTCGTACGATATATTGCGCGCCGCCGATACTGCCGAACGTGATTTCCCATGGAACCGTGCCGTCGCCGAAGTTTCCGGCCGTCACGAGCTTGCGCGTCGCACCGGAACCGACGTCGATCCAGAGATCGCGCAGCCGGAAGCGATTCGGCGATCGTTTTGGCTGCAGCGAGAGATGGTATGCGTCGCCGCCGTCGACGTGCTCCACGCCTTCGAACGCGATCTCGTAATCCCGGTCGCGCGACGTCACCCGGCCGATCTCCTCGAGCCCGTCGCTCGCCCCGAGCTGCTGCGCCTTCGACGCGGACATCGGATCGTTATATTGATTCCGGATCGCCGCAATGAGGGCATCGCGTTCCTGCGCGGTCGTAGCTTCCTCCGGCACGTAGGGCGCGATGCCGAAGGAGTAGTTGGGCGCGAGCATCGGAACGCCGAGGTAATCGACGGCCTCTTCTGGATTGCCGACGTGGCGTTTAAACAGGCTCATCCAGTTGCGCTTGGGTTCCAGCGTCATGTTCATGCCGGTGGGAACGTGCGGCGTCTCGCGCTCTTCCTCGCTCACGCCGTCGACGTAGATGCGGTCGTGAATTGCGTCGTAGGTCGCCCGGTAATGGTTTACTTTCTCGACGCCGCGCTCGTCGACGGTAACTGCGATCGTGTAGCCGACATATTGCGGATATCGCTGGGAGCGCCAGACGCTCTGTGCGCGCGCGAACAGCGCGTACGGGTCCGGTGGCGGGGCGGCGGCAGGCATGCCTGAGGAGTATTCGCAGGGAGGCGGCAAAACCCATCAGAAGGCGGCCGCATGCAATTCATATCCGTCTCGCGCCGCCTCACCGAACGTTTCACCGGTGAGGAGTTCGACGAACACGTCGGGGCCGAGCGCGAGCGGGTGCGCGAACTGTACCGCGACGGGGTCGTGCGCACCCTGTGGTCCCGAAAGGACGCGCCTGGTGCGATCATGCTCATCGAAGCCGACGACGAAGGCGCGGCTCGAGCGGCGCTCGATTCGCTGCCGCTGGCGCGACTGGGCATGCTGGACGTTCAGTTATTTCCGGTCGGCCCTTATCCGGCGTTCTTTCCGCTCGGCCGCACGTGAAGCGCCGTTCGATCCTGCGCCTGCAGGCGGCGTACTACGTCGCGGAACTGCTGCTGGTCGCAGGGCTCTGCGGGACGCGCCGCTAGTTTCCCGAAGCCTTCGCGAGTCCGGAAAAGGAGCGATTATGGCAAGCTTGCCTTGGGAACGCGATTACGCGGCGGCACTGGAACGGGCGCGTTCCGAGCACAAATTCGTCTTTTTGGACGTCTTCAACCCCGGTTGAGGGGGATGCCAAGCGCTGGATACCGTGACGTATCCGCAACCGCCGGTCGTCGACACGATCGTAAAGCACGCCATTGCGGTGCAGATCGACAACTCGAAGCAAGAGAACAATCAGTTTCTGCACGGCATCCATCACATTTGGACGCCGGATATTCGCATTTTGCACTACGACGGCTTCGAGCTCTACCGGTTCGACGGTTTTCTACCGCCGCCGGAGTTCATGGCGCGTAGTTTATGCGGCTTCGCGTTGGGGCAGCTGCGGCTCAAGCGTTTCGATGCTGCCGAAGCAATCTATGCCGACGTGTTGCGGCGATTCTCGACGACCTACGCCGCGCCCGAGGCCCTCTACTACTTAGGCGTGACGCGCTATCGGCGCGATCCCAACGGCGACGAGCTGTTGACCCAATGGGCGAATCTTCGCTCCCGGTATCCCGGAAGCGAATATCGCGTCAAGCAGTCGTTTAAGGAACTGCCCTAGGTGATGTAGCGCGCTAAACCGCGGCAGCGGCTTTGGCGCGCTGCTGTTCGGCCTTCTCTTCTTTCTTGCGCTCGTTGAGGAACTGGAAGAACTCTTTGCCTTCGCGCAAGCGCCGTTTCATTACTTGCGGGTCGGTGATCATGCCGCCGAGCAGCGAGAACATCTTCTTCGGCCGGAAGTAGAACTTGCGGTAGAAATCGTCGACCGATTCGAAGAGCATTTCCGTGGTGAGCAAGCCGGGGTAGTTCAGGGCAGCATGCTGGATGCCATGGCTATCGACCAGGTCGCTCTCCTCCGCCTGCAGCCAGCCATTTTCGCGCGCTTGATTGTAGAGGAATGTCCCCGGGTAAGGGGCCGCGAGCGAGACTTGAATCGTCTCGGGATTCATTTCTTTGGCGAACTCGACCGTTTGGCGAATCGTTTCCGGCGTCTCTCCCGGGATTCCGAGAATGAACGTGCCGTGGATTTTTATACCGAGCTCGTGGCAGTCCTTGGTGAACTTGCGAATGTGGTCGAGCCTCGTGCCCTTCTTCATGCTGTTGAGGATCTCTTGAACGCCCGATTCATAGCCGACGAGCAGCAGCCGCAAGCCGTTTTCTTTGAGTACTTCCAAAGTGCTGCGCGAAACGTTGGGCTTGGCGTTGCACGACCAGGTAATGCCGAGCTTGCCCAAGCGGCGCGCGATCTCTTCCACGCGCGGCGCGTTGTCCGTGAGAGTATCGTCGTCGAAGAACCACTCTTTGACTTCGGGAAACAGCTCTTTCCCGTGCCGCATCTCGGCCTCGACCAGATCGACGCCTTTCACGCGGTAAAGGTGCCCGCTGATCGTTTGCGGCCAAATGCAGAACGTGCAGCGCGACTTGCATCCGCGCCCCGTATAGAAAGAGATGTACGGGTGCTGCAAGTACCCGTTGAAGTAATTCTCGATCGTGAGATCGCGTTTGTAAACGTCGAGCACCGATGGCAGCGAATCCATGTCCGTAATGGTGGGCCGGTCGGGCGTCCTGACGAACGTGCCGTTTTCCCGATATGCAACTCCGCCGACTTCACCGAGCGGCTTCCCTTGCGCGATCTCGACGCACGTATAATCGAACTCTTGCGTGCTGACCCAATCGACGGCCGGGGCGTGCTCGAGCGAGTGCTCGGGAAGCACGAAGACGTGCGCGCCGACCATGCCGACGATCGCGTTCGGATTCTCTTGCTTCACCCGCGCCGCGAAACGGGCGTCGTTGTCGAACGACGGCGTACTCGTATGGATGACGACGAGATCGTAATCGCGAGCCATCGGAGCGACCTGATCGACCGTCAAATCGTCGGGCGGTGCGTCGACGAGCTTGCTGTTGGGAATCATCGCCGCCGGCTGAGCGAGCCACGTGGGATACCAGAACGAGCGCACCTCGCGCCGGCATTGATACCGCGCGCCCGCGCCGCCGTCGAAGCCTTCGAAACTCGGTGGATTCACGAACAGCGTTTTCATGAAGTCAGGCATGCCCCCCAGATTTTCTACGGCGGCTAAGAAGCCTGCGGCGCGACGGTTGCCTGGCGGCGGCGCGCAGCAGCAGGGTCCTCCCTTGGCTTCGTCCGAAGGCAGCCCGCCCGTCGTTTTGCCTGCCGGCAAGCGGGTATGGAACAGGGATGAATCGTCCGATACTTCTCCTTCTGAGCGCGTCGACGGTCATTGGCGCAACCGCCGTCGCCGGAGCACAAACGACTACGGCGCCACAACAGCCCGCCAGCGTACCGGCAGCAGCGGCTCCAGCCGGAGCGGGAACGGTGACCTTAAAAGCGCCGAATAACCAGGGACCGACGGGCAGCGCGACGATCGCCCAACAAGGCGACGACGTCGTCATTACTCTGCACGCTCCATCGGATCAAACCACGGCCGCCGTTTTCAGCGGCAGCTGCAACGGCGGCAAGCCGCAATCCACCGGACCGGCAACCGCACTTAACCGTTTGACGAACGGCACGTCGCAGACCGTCGTCCCACACACGAAGGTGAACGATCTGATGTCGACGCCGCACGCTATCGTCGTGCAGGGCGGCACCGTCTCTCCGCTGTGCGGAGACGTCAGCACGATTACGCCGCACTAGAAACTCATAATGCCCGGCGCTCGCTTTTTCTCTGTTTAATCGCTCGCGCCGGGCATTCTTCGTTTTCGTTACCGATCGATTCGGCTAACTCACCGGAGGTTTATTGTCCGGCGGTTTTCCGTTATCCGGCTTGTCGGCCGGCGGTTTGTGCTCCGTCGTCGCCGGCTTGTGTTCCGTCGACGGCGGTTTGGCCGTGGTGTTGTGCTCCGTCGTCGCGGGCTTGTGTTCCGTCGACGGCGGTTTGGCCGTGGTGTTGTGCTCGGGCGTCGTGGCGTGATGCTGCGGCGTCATCGGCTTGGCTTGTGCGTTTTCGTGCTTGGGCGCGGTCACTTCGGGACTGCCCTTCATTTGCGCGTGCGCG
>JAFAHZ010000221.1 GCA_019236975.1 Vulcanimicrobiota bacterium
GCCGGTTCCTGCAGACGTTCGGCGCGCTCGACCATATAGCGCTCCCGCGCTTCGGTCGACTCGCTTTCGCTCGTGATGTCCAGACGCCAGCCCGTCAAACGCGCGGCGAGCCGCACGTTTTGACCGTCGCGTCCGATTGCAAGCGACAGCTGATAATCGGGAACGATGACCAGCGCGACGCCGTCGTCTTCGAACAGCTCGACGCCGATGACCTTGGCCGGCGCAAGCGCGTTCATGATAAACGTTGCCGGGTCGGCATCGTAGCGGATGATGTCGATTTTTTCGCCGCGCAAGTTATCGGTGACGTTGGCGATGCGGCTCGACTTCGGCCCGAGGCACGCGCCAATCGGATCGACCTCGGCGCGATTGCTTTTCACCGCAACTTTCGAACGGCTGCCGGCGTCGCGAGCGATGGCCATGATCTCGACGGTTCCGTCGGCGATCTCCGGGACTTCGAGCTCGAGGAGACGCTGCACCAGACCCTCGGCAGCGCGCGACAAGATCACTTGCGGGCCTTTTGGCGACTTCTTGACGTCGAGCACGTAGGCGCGAATGAAATCGTTGATGCGGTACGACTCGCCCGGAACTTGTTCGTCGAGGTACATGACGGCTTCGTCGCGCCCTTCGAGGGTGATGTACATATTGCGCTGCTCGTAGCGCTGTACCGTTCCCGTGACGAGATCGTTGAGTTTGCGGACGTATTTGTTGTAGACCGTGTCGCGCTCGGCTTCCCGAATGCGCTGCACGATGACTTGCTTGGCCGTCTGAGCGGCGATGCGTCCGAAATCTTTGGGCGTGACCTCTTCGTCGTAGAAGTCGCCGACCTGGTACGGCGCCTTGGCTTTTTTCGCGGAGATCTCGAGTTTCGCATCGGTGACTTCTTCGACGACCGTGCGGCGATGGTACACCCGGTACGCGCCGCTTTGCCGGTCGACCATGACGATCGCGTTGGACTCCGTGCCGAAGTGCCGCTTGTATGCGGTCAAAAGCGCCGCTTCAAGCGCCTCGAGCAGCATCTCGAACGAGATGTTCCGCTCCTTGGCGATGGAGTGCAGGACGTCGATGAGTTTTTCGTCAGTTGCCGTGTCTGTTGCCATGTGCTTTCCGTTCACGCTTGTCGCGTTGCAGATCCGCTCGCGGATCGTACTCGAGATTGGCCGATTTGATGGTTGCGATCGGGAGGGGCAGTTCGCCGCGGTCCGTCTCCAAAATGACGGCTTCGCCGCGCATGCCGCGAAGCGTTCCGCGATGCGTTTTTCCGCCGTTCACGGTGAGATTCGTGACCACGCGAACGCGGCTTCCGCGGAAGCGCTCGTAGTCGCCCGGACGGACGAGCGGACGTTCCAATCCCGCCGACTCGACTTCCAGCGTGTACGCAGCCGCAAACCGGTCGAGCTGGGCGTTGATGCGTGCGGCAATGCGTTCGCACAACGTTACGTCGACACCGCCGGCGCGATCGATGGTCACTTTGAGCTCGGTCGTTCTGCGCACGAGCCGCGCGCGATGCGCTACGATCTCGACGCCGGCTAGCGCCGGATCGTGCGCGATCGCGTCGAGTTCGCGCTCGAACGTGAGTTGCAATTCGCTTGCCAAGGAACGGACGGCCCCCCATCAACAACGAAGCGCGGGTCCTGCCCACGCTCCTGTAACTACCGTCCATAAGGATACAGAAATTAGCGACGGGCCGCAACCCCACGTGGGCGCGGCCCCTCGCTTTGCTTTACGTTCTTGCGATCTGCGCGCCAGCCGGTATTTCGTCCGGCGGCCGTGGGCGCGCTACAAGCGGCCCGTTACTCGGCGCGATTATCGCGGGCTTGGTAGCCCGGTGGATCTTGCGGTACCAACCGCCCTCCTTCGTTGTGACGAAGATACCGATATCGGTACCTGTAAATTCTAGTGCGACGAAAGTCTTAGTTCAAGAGGGAATGCAGGACGCTCATGGCGACGGGGCGGCCGAGCCGGCGAATGGCTCGAGAAGACGCCCTTCACACGCTTGGGTGACGATGCCGTCGACGATCGGGGGAAGGTATCCGCGGCCGGCTCCGCCGCCGACCGACATCTGCGTGCCGTTTGCCGGCGCGATGTCGGTGGGGTGCAGCGTTCCGGCCCCTGCGAGCGGTGGGGTGCCGTCGACGGGATAGCGCACGAGCCAACC
>JAFAHZ010000160.1 GCA_019236975.1 Vulcanimicrobiota bacterium
CAGCGTCTGCAAGACACCGAACGCAGCCGCCATTCCGGACGGAAATGCCATCGCTTCGGCTCCGCCTTCGAGCTCGGCCAGACAGCGCTCCAGCGCATCGCGAACGGGATTGCCTTCGCGGCTGTAATGATAGCCGCGCGTGTACCGCCCGTCGGGATCGCGCTCGAAGGTCGTCGAGAGGTGCAGCGGCAGCGTAAGCGCACCCGTCGCGGGGTCGATTCCGCGACCGGCATGCACCG
This sequence comes from Vulcanimicrobiota bacterium, assembly GCA_019236975.1. Taxonomy (GTDB): domain Bacteria; phylum Vulcanimicrobiota; class Vulcanimicrobiia; order Vulcanimicrobiales; family Vulcanimicrobiaceae; genus JAFAHZ01. Next base: position 240 of record JAFAHZ010000160.1, read on the forward strand.
CTAGAGTTTCAGGCCGGCTCACATGCCCGTATACACCGGGCCTTCGCCGCCTTGCGGCGGGACCCAGGTGATGATTTGGTATGGATCGATGATGTCGCACGTCTTGCAGTGCACGCAATTCGTGAAGTTGATCTGCAGGCGGCCTTCCACGGCACCGTCGGACTTTTGAAACAACGGCTCGTAGACTTTGGCCGGGCAAAAATACTGGCACGGATTGCCGTACTCGACCGTGCAGCGGTCGCGGCAAATCGTGGTGTCCGAAACCTTGAGGTGCGACGGCTGATCCTCTTCGTGCATCGTTCCGCTGAGATAGACGTCGGTCAGTTTATCGAACGTCAGCACGTTGTCGATCTTGGCACGCGGCGTTTCCTTGGGTTGGTAACCGGCCTTCTCCATGACTTCGTAGCCGGGCTCGCCTTTGATGCGATCGATAACGCCGAATCCGCGGCCGCCGGTAAAAGTCGCTAGGCCCGCATTGAACATGCCCGCCCACATGCCGCGCTTGAATCCTTGATGGAAGTTGCGGGCCAGGCGCAGCTCGGAATACGCCCACGACTCTTTGAACCGGCGCTCGAACGCGGACAGCGTCTGCGCGTCGTATTTTTCGGCTTGCAGCGCGTCCCACGCGGTTTCCGCCGCCATCGCGCCCGACTTCACCGCAAGGTGAATGCCTTTAAGGCGCATGCCGTTGAGGAACCCGCCGGTATCGCCGATCAGCAGCAGCCCATCCGCGTACGGACGCGGCATCGCAAATAAACCGCCCTCCGGAATTGCCTTGGCGCCGTAGCGAATCATCTTCCCGCCCTCGAGCATCTTGCGGATGGCGGGATGTTCTTTCATCCGCTGCAGCTCGTTATGCGGATCGGTGGTCGGATTCTTATAATCCAGGCCCGTCACCATACCGATGTCGAGAACGTTGCCGCTCATACCGTAGATGAAGCCGCCACCGAACGTTTCGGCCGGCAGCGGATAGCCGAGAGTGTGAATCACGGCGCCCGCCTTAAAGCGATCGTCGGGCAGCTGCCACAACTCTTTGACGCCGGCGGCGTAGACTTGCGGTTCGCGTCCGTCGTTCAGCGGAAGGCGCGCCGTCGCTTGCTTGGCAAGCGTCCCGCGCGGCCCCTCGCCGAGCACAACGATCTTCGCGATGAGATCCGCGCCGGGCTCGTAGTTCGATTTCGGATTACCGTTATGATCGACGCCCTTGTCGCCGGTTCGCACGCCCACGATGCGATCTCCGTCCCATAACAGCTCTTGTCCCGGAAAAGCGGGAAACACTTGCGCGCCGGCGGCTTCGGCTTTCTCACCCAGCCATTTCGTGATCTTTTGCAGCGACGCAACGTATTTGCCGTGGTTGTTCAGCGGAGGCGGCGTCAACGGCGCCTTGATCTTCCCGCTCGACGTTAGGTACCACAACTCGTCGCTCGTGACCGGCGACTCGACGGGCGCCTCGTCGCGCCAACCCGGCAAGAGTTCGTCGAGCGCCCGAGGATCGAGAACGGCGCCCGAAATCCCGTGGTTGCCGATCTCGCCGCCTTTTTCGATGACGAGAATTTCGAGCGCACGGCCGGCCGCCTTAGCAAGCTCTCCGAGCCGAATTGCTCCGGCAAGGCTGGCCGGACCGGCGCCGACGAAGAGGACGTCGACTTCGAGTTGATCGCGGGTTGGCATGCGAGCTACTTACGCAGGCCTATCCCGGAATCCTGAAGCGGCAACGATGGCGGCGCAGACGGCGGTGCCGTGCATCGCCATTCGTACCTCCCACGGCGCGCGCGACGGCGTTTCGAAGGTCAGGGCAACGCGGGCGGCGTGACGCACGACGGCGAGACTGTAGGACAGGCCACCCAGCAGCGCACCTTCGGCGACGCGGTCGGCAACGATGCGCCCGCGCTCGCGAAGGCAGCGCGCGTCGTCCAGCGGCCCGGCTGCGTCAAACGTCGTTTCCAGCGGATCGATCGCGTAGCCGGCGGCATCTAGCGCTGCAATCGCTGCTACTCCAATCGCACCGCCGCCGTATTCGTAGCAGTAGAATCCCGCCGCGTCGCAATCTTCGTGCAGATCGATGGACATCGCGAACTTGCGATCCCGATTGGCGGTGAGAACGGCGCGCGCTTCGGGCGATTGGCCGCCGCGTCCGAACGTCCGGTTGACGTCGATACCTTCTGCATTCTCCCGGGTACCGGCGTCGAAGCCGCTCGGATTCATGCACGGCCAAATCCGGTACGAAAAACGGTCGCTCAGCGCACCGGATTCGACCAGCTCTAATAGCGCCCAAGGCCCAACCGGCTCGTCGCCATGTACGCCCGCGCACAGTGCTACGGACGGCAAACCGGCGTCGCCCGTCTCGGCGCAGAGCAGCGTCCGCGGCGCGTTCACGCAGGCGACTTCGCGAACGCGAACGTCGCGAGCGCGCAGCGCCTTCCACCGGGCCGCCAGCTCCTGGTAGGTGCCTTCCATCGGCGTCACGATAGCCTGAACCCATGAAAGTGCAAATCGGCGTCATGGGATCCGCCGGCGGTCAGATTTCGCCCGCCGAGCTCGATCTCGCGCGCCGCGTCGGCCGCCGCATCGCAGAACGCGGCTGCACGATCGTCACCGGCGCGTGTCCGGGCCTTCCGCACGCCGCCGTTTTGGGGGCGACCGATGCGGGCGGCTCGAGCCTGGGCGTTTCGCCAGCGCTCTCGCGCGAAGAGCACGTCAACGTCTACGGCTCGCCGCTGCAGCCGTACAGCGCGATGGTCTTCACCGGCTCGGGATTGATGGGACGCGAAACGCACAACATCCACAGCAGCGACTTCGTCGTCTTCGTCGGCGGCCGAAGCGGCACGCTGGGCGAGTTCTGCATCGCGTACGACGAGGGCAAACTCATCGGCGTGCTGACGAACTCCGGCGGCATCAGCAACGAGTTCGTGCCGATCGCCAAACTCGTGCAGAAGGAAACCGGCTCGATTATCCTTACCGACGACAATCCCGAGAAGCTCGTCGACCGGCTGCTCGACACGTACGCGCAAAATCCCATCCCGAGCGCCGTCGCGTTCAATCGCAGCGAGGAGTTCCCGATGCGCCGCCCGCCCGTCACGCAGGAGACCCGTGGCTGAATTAACGTTCGTAGGAGCCGCCGGAACCGTCACCGGCAGCAAGCATCTGTTGACCGTTGAAGGTCATCACTTCTTCGTCGACTGCGGATTGTTTCAAGGGGTCGTCGACGTTCGCTCGCTCAACGAGCTTCCGCTCCCCGTTCCCGCGGCTCGGATGGAAGCCGTGGTGATTACCCACGGGCACCTCGATCACATCGGATTTCTGCCGAAGCTCGTCCACGACGGCTTCCGCGGGCCGATCTTCTGCACGCCGCCGACGCGAGAGCTCATGCAGATCGTGCTCGACGACTCGGCGCACTTACAGCAAACGCTGCAGGAGCGCGGTTTTCATCACGAGCGTCCGCATTCGCCGCCGGCTTACTACAACGAGGACGACGTCGCGGCGACGATGCGGCTCGTTAAAACGGTGCCGCTGGAGCAGCAGTTCGATCTCGCCGGCGTCGCAAAGGTAACGTATCGTAATGCCGGCCACATCATCGGCTCGGCTTTCGCGCAGTTCGAGTACGAGGGGCGACGCGCCACGTTTTCCGGCGATCTCGGCCGGTACGGACGCCCGCTGCTTTACGATCCGGAACCGATCGGCGCAGCCGACGTGCTGGTGAGCGAATCGACCTACGGCGACCGGATTCATCCGCCCGATCCGAGCGACGAACTGCTGCAGGCACTCGTCGAAGGTATCGCGCGCGGCGGTCCGATCGTGATTCCCGCGTTTGCGGTCGAACGGTCGCAAGACGTTCTCTTGGCGTTAGCGCAGCTCCAGCAACGCGACTCGCGAGTGGCGACGCTCCCGATCTATCTCGATAGCCCGATGGCGGCCAAAGTCGACGCGCTGTTCGAGGAGTTCCCCGACGCGCACAAGCCGATCCCGCGCGATGCCGCCAACGCACCCTTCGGCGTCCAGAATTTTCACTTGTGCGTGACGACCGATCAATCGAAAGCCCTCAACGCCATCACGTCGCCGTGCGTCATCATCTCCGCGAGCGGCATGGCGTCCGGCGGACGCATTCTCCATCATCTGCACAACCGGCTGGCGGATCGCAGCGCGACGATTATCTTTGCGGGGTACCAAAGCGCCGGGACGCTCGGGTATCTCATCATTCACGGCGCCCACACGTTGCGCATCTACGGCGACGCACTGCCGGTACTGGCCAACATCGTGCACCTCTCGGGATTTTCCGCCCACGCCGACCAGAACGACCTCAAGCGCTGGTTTGGGACGTGCACGTCGAAACCGCAGCTCTACGCAGTCCACGGTGAAGTCGAGTCGGCGACGGCCGTCGCGACGCTGGCCACCGAAGCGTTCGGGTGGCAGGCCCAGGTAGCGCGCCGCGGCGTAACCGTCACCATCTGATGAATCGCAGCTTCGCGAGCGACAACAACGCACCGGTCGCGCCGGAGATTCTCAAGGCGATCGCCGCCGCCAACAAGGTCGACGCGCCGGCCTACGGCAGCGACGAATGGACGGCGCGCGCCAAGCAGCGCTTCCGCGATCAATTCGGTCCGGAGACCGACGCCTATTTCGGCTTCAACGGCACCGGTGCAAACGTCGCGGTGCTCGCGTCGCTGCTGCGCCCGTGGGAAGCGGTGCTGTGTCCGGAGTCCGCGCACTTGCAAACCGACGAATGCGGCGCGTTCGAGCGTTTCAGCGGCTCGAAGGTCATTCCGATTCCTACGCAAGACGGGAAGCTGCGCCCGGCCGACCTCGAGCCGTATCTCAAGCCCGTCGACGTACACTTTCCGCAGCCGCGCATCGTCTCGATCTCACAGGCGACGGAGTACGGCGGCGTCTACGAGCTCAACGAATTACGCGCGCTCTGCGGGTACGCGCACGAACGCGGACTGTACGTCCACGTCGATGGCGCGCGGCTGAGCAACGCCGCGGCCGCGCTCGGCGTTTCGCTGAAGGTGATGACGGCCGGCATCGATTTGCTGAGCTTCGGCGGAACGAAGAACGGCTTGATGTACGGGGAAGCCTTCTGCTTCTTGAAGCCGGCCCTGGGAGGCACCACGGCGCCGTTCGTCCAGAAGCAAGCCATGCAGCTCGCTTCGAAGATGCGCTACATCGCCGCCCAATTCGACGCGCTGCTGACGCGCGATCTTTGGAAGCGGTACGCCGGTCGCGCCAATGCGATGACCAAGCGGTTGGAGGAGCGCGTCCGCGCGATCGACGGCATACGGATCACCCGTCCGGTGCGCTGCAACGCCATCTTTGCCACCATGGATCGGAGCGCGATCGAACGGGCGCAGCGCGACTACGCCTTTCTGGTGTGGGACGAACGCCTGCCTGAGGTTCGCTGGATGACGCACTGGGCGACGACCGAGGACGACGTCGACGCGTTTGCCGCTGCGCTGGAACGCGCCGTATTTCCGAAATGACGGTAACACCGATAAGCATCGACGCCATCGAGGCCGCTCGCAGGCGTATTGCGGGCACGATCCTGCGCACGCCACTCGTAAAGCTGCAGCTTCCCGCTCCGAACGACATCTATCTCAAGCTCGAAAACCTGCAGCCGATCAACTCGTTCAAACTGCGCGGCGCGGCGAATGCGGTGGCGATGCTGCCGCCCGAACGCCGCGAACTGGGCGTCTGGACGGTCAGCGCCGGGAATGCGGGGCAGGGCGTTGCATATGCGGCGCGGGCGTTCGGCGTTCCATGCACGGTCGTCACGATCGAGACGGCGCCGGCCACCAAAGTCGAGCGAATGCGCGCTTTGGGCGCGCGATTGGTCAAAGCGCCGTTCGACGAGTGCTGGATCGCGATGGAGCGCGGTGAGTTTCCCGGCGTCGACGGAACGTTCGTGCATCCATTCGACGACGACGACTTCATCGCGGGCAACGCAACGATGGGGTTGGAGATCGTTGAGGATCTCCCGAGCGTCGCGACGATCGCCGCGGCCGTCGGCGGCGGCGGATTGCTGACCGGCGTCGGCACCGGTGCGCGCTCGCGCAAGCCCGACGTGCGCATCGTGGGCGTTGAACCCGAAACCGCGGCGCCGCTGACCGCATCGTTTGCTGCCGGGAAACCGTCGGCGTTCGGGGGTTGGCAGGCGACGTTCGTCGACGGTGCCGGCGGGAAGAGCGTCTTTCCGCGGATGTGGGAGCGCATGCGCCCAATCGTCGATACGGCGGCTGTCGTCACGCTCGATGAGGTCAAGCGCGCGATGCGCGTCCTCGCGGAGAAAGCGCGCGTCATCGCCGAAGGCGCCGGCGCGCTACCCGTAGCCGCCGCGCTGTCCGGAAAAATTCAAAGCGACGGCCCCATCGTCTGCGTCATCTCGGGCGGCAACATCGAGCTCTCGACCTTCTGCGAGTTGGTAACGTCCGCGGGATAATCGAAGTCCCTCCCTTGTTAACCTGTGGATAACTTCGGCCTGTTAGGCTGAGGGGGTGATCGTCGCTCAGATCACCGACATGCACGTGCGACGCCGCGGCTTGATGTTGCATCACATGCCGCACGTGAAGCGCCCCCTCCGGCGGGCGCTGGCGGCAATCGCGGACTGGTCGGAACGGCCGGCCTGCATCGTCGCCACCGGCGACCTCACCCAAAGCGGAACCCCAGAAGAATACCGGACGCTGCGCGAGATTTTGCGCGAGAGCGAAATCCCGGTGTTCCTCGTGCCCGGCAACCACGACCGGCGCGATGCCTTACGCGCCGGATTTCGCGATCACATCTACCTCCACGAGTTCGGTCCGGCGATTCAATACGCGATCGAATTTTCGCACCTGCGCGTCATTGCGCTGGACACGAGCGAAGGCTCGCGCCGCGGCGGATTCCTCGATACGCAGCGTCTGAATTGGCTTTCCGAGCGGCTGCGCGAGCGGCCGCAAACCCCGACGATTCTCGCTATGCATCATCCGCCGTTTCCCACCGGGGTACGCAACTTCGACGGCCAGGAGTTCGAAGGGCGCCACGCGCTCGGCGCCGTCGTGCGCGACCATCCGCAGATTCGGCGCGTCATCTGCGGTCACGTGCATCAACCGCTGGTGCGCAGCTGGTGCGGAACCCTCGGGGTGACCGCGCCGAGCACCGCGCCGACGCTGGTGCTGCATCCACGCGCGCCCGGTCTCGCTTGGGAGCCGGGCGGTTTCTTATTGCACCGTTACGAAAACGGCGACGTGTCGACGAAGGTCGTGCGAACTGCCGCGGCGCCCGTTTCGCTGATCGCGTAGTGCGTCAGGCGGTCCAATCCAGCATCGCCTCCCACTGCGGTTTGGGAAACGGCTCTTTGCTCTTGATCGCTTCGACGTACTTGCGTTTACCCGCGCGGTTGCCTTTGCCCAGCATCAGTCCGCCGACCAACCGGTCCTGCCAGAAAAAGAGCGCCCGGTACCACTTCTTCTCGCGGTCGACTTTGCGCACCATCTCCAAGTCGGCGCGCAAGTCCGTGCCCATGCCAAACTGCGTGATCGTCTGTCCCTTGAACAACAGCGACGAGTATTCGGGAACGTCGTGGTACTTTTCGCTGCCGCCCATCATGTTCTGCGCGGCAACCTTCCCATGGGCGCCGGCATTGTTCCACGTGCCCATGCGGTAGCGCATCTCGAGGATGGGGTCGTAGAAATCGGCGATGTCGCCGGCGGCGAACACGCCCTTGACGTTGGTCTCCAGGTGATCGTCGCAGAGAATCCCGTTCTTGCTCGTCTCGATACCGCTGCCGTCGCACAGCTCCGTGTTCATCGTGAGGCCGAAACCGTAGGCGTAGCACTGCGCCTCGATCTCCATGCCCTTGTTCGTGCGAACCTTGGTAACCGTGCCGTTGTCGCGCACGAACTCCTCGACTTCGTGGCCGTAATGCATGTGCACGCCTTCGGCTTGCGCCGCTTCGTGCAGCAGCGCACCGGCTTCCTCGTCGATGATGCGGTGCAGCCCGCGCGGTCCGCGCATCAGCCAATGCGTCTCGATACCGCGCGACGCAAAGGCTTCTGCCAGCTCGTAGGCGATGAACGAGCCGCCGATAGCGACTGCAGCCTTGCTGCGGTCGATCTGCTCGGAGATTGCGCGGGTATCGTCCATATACTGAAAGGGAAAGACGTTGGCGGCGCCGTCGGCACCGGGTTTGCCGGTAGGATTCGGCCGGCCGCCGGTCGCGAGTAGCAACGCGTCGAAGGGATACGACGTTCCGTCCGCAACGACGACGCGGTCTTTCGTATCGACACGCTCTACCCGCGTTTGCAGGTGCAAATCGATACGGTGTTCGTCGTGCCAGGCGCGGTCGCGAATCATGACTTTCGCTTCGGGAATCTGTTTGCGCAGCATCGGCGGCAGCGAGATGCGGTTGTACAGCGTGTACGCCTCGTCGCCGAACAGCGCGATCTCGCACGCCGGCTCGTGCTTGCGCAGCTGCTCGGCTGCGGTCGTCCCCGCAAAGCCGTTCCCGACGATGACATATCTCCGAACGTCCGAACTCGCCAAACGTGCCCCCTTTCGGTTTGCGCCAGGCTCCAGTTCGCTATCGGCAGAAGTCGTCATGCCGATGGACGTGCGTCTCGTTCAGCTTCTCGGTTCGTTCATCACCGCGCGCAGTCAGTACGCGCTCGCGCGGCTCGAATTCGCAATGCATTTTCC
>JAFAHZ010000239.1 GCA_019236975.1 Vulcanimicrobiota bacterium
TGGCCGACGCGTTCTGGGGCGGCCGCTTCGCCGACGTCGTCGACAAGTTCGGCAACGAGTGGATGATTACGCTTCCGTAATCGCTAGGGGACCGGCAGCGGCGTCGTCGATTTGACGATGCCCTGCCCGTCCGAGGCCAGATACAGATAGCCGCCGCGCCAGCGAATGCCCCAAAAGCTGTGCGAGATCGTGCCTCCATCCAAGCGCTGCCAGGTGCTCCCGTCGTCGCGCGAGAGATACGCGCCGCGCAGCGTCGTGAGCACGACCGGCGCGATGCTCGTGCGAACGTCCTGATCGTAGCGGATTTCGTGTTGCGGCGAGTAGTCGTAGTACGGCGGCGCGTGCGGATCGCGCACGAGCGACACACGCATACGAAGGAATGGTGCGTTAACGACATTTGCGACGCGCCGGAACGTACGTCCGCCGTCGACGCTGCGCAGTACGAAGACGTCGCTCTTCGCGTCGACGCTCGACGCCAGCACCACGCTGCTTCCCGGAGCGATCGTCAGGGAATACCAAAACGCCGTTGCCGGAACGCCCGCGGATCGATGCCAGCTCTTTCCGCCGTCGATCGTTACCGCCAGCGACGAACCGGACGCGCTCTGCTCGCCGACCACCAGATGCGCGCCGTTGCGGGGATCGACCGCGATCGCACCCGGCCGCGATAGGGGCCAGTTGAGACGCTGGAGCGTCCGCGCGCCGTCGGTCGTTTCGTAGACGGAAGCTGGTGCCGCTTGCGCGCCGTACGTCGCTTCGGATGCGAAGTACATGTGCAGCGGATTGACGGGATCGAAGGCAACCGGCGTCGTCATCAACCGGCTGGGGTAGATGACGCCCTGCAAGCCGTGCGACGACGCGAACGTCCTGCAGCCGTCGATCGACACGTGCAGGCCGCCGGCTTCGTCGTAGACGTAGCACACCGACGGATTACCCGGGCGCAGCTCGTTGAAGCCGTCTTCGTACAAACCGAAGCGCTGAAAGCGCCATCCCCCGGCGCCTTTCGTCGTGAACGCGCTGTCCCAATCCTGAAACGACGAGAGAATCGTCGTGCCGTCGGGCGAAATCGCGAAATGCCGCGCCAGCGACGACGTCGAGCGGCTCAAGTACGAATAGATGTAGGCTTTCGTGTACTTCGAGCACGCCGTAACGTACGCCAGCCCCTGATCGGTCGCCAAGTAGCAGGCGTCGTCGCGACCGTTCGGCAGCAGCCACAGATCGCGGATGTCGTCGCCGGTATTGGCGGCGAGCCGTCCGCGCACCGAGAGCGCACCGTTGGCAGCAATCGTGAAGAACGAACCGTCGGCGCCGACGTAGAGCAGATGCGGATGCACGGTGCTGAACGCGATCGCCTGCGTGCCGAGCCCGCGCGTATCGATGTAGCTCGTGCGCACGGTGCGCCAGGTGCGCCCCGCGTCGGTGGAAACGTGCAGATCTTGGTTCCACGTCCCGTCGTTAGACGTCGCGTAGACGGTCGTGGGACGCAGCGGATCCACCGCCATTTGATGCACTTCCGGATTGCTGACCGGACCGCGATTGGCGTTGAACGGCAGCTTGCCGGTTTTCGACCAAACGCCGTCCGCATACGCATAGATGGAGCCGTCGGTCGCACCGGCGTAGAGAGCGTTTCCACCGCTGCCTTGCACCGCTCCAAAGGCCGAGGGCTGATAGGGTGCGGTCGCGGCGAGCGCGACGCTCCACGTCGCACCGTCGTCGCTCGACGCGAGAATGCCCAACGCGGTCGCCGCAAACAGCGTGCCCTCGTAGGCGACGATCTGCGTGACGCGCCCCGATCGCGAAACGCTGTGCCAGCTCTCACCGGCGTCCGTGCTGCGGAATATGCCGTCGTACTCGGTCGCAGCGAGCAGCGTCGACGAACGGCTGGGATCCAGCCAGAGGTCGTTGACGACCGAAGAGATCGCTCCCGCGGGATCGGTGAGTCCGCGATCGATCGTTCGCCAGCTCTTGCCGCCGTCGATCGATTTGAAAATCCCGGCGCTGGAATAACTCTCTAAGCCGGTTCCGCGGCCGCCGGCGATGTAGAGGATTGCCGCGCTCTTAGGATCGCGGGCGAATGCGTTGAGTTTACCGGCCAGCCAGTTCGGGCCAATCGATTCGAAGCGAACGTTCGCATCCGCCGCAACGTGGAGCGCAGGACGGTTCGCCGCCGGCAGCCCGGGCGGCAACGCCGGGCCGGCGCCGCGACAACCCGCGAGCAGGGCGACCACGATCGCGAGAGCGTTTCGACGGGAAGGCCGCATGGTAAGCAATATCGCAAGAACGCTCTGATGATCCTTCGCGCCGGCATTCTGTACGACGGAACCCTCGAATCGCCCAAACGCAACGTGGACGTCGTCATCGAGCACGGGCGCATCGCCGCAGTGCGCGCCGCAGAGGGTGACTCCGACTTGGCCGCTGCGTGCGTGACGCCGGGCCTCGTCAACGCGCACGTGCACCTCGAGGCGAGCGGCGAGCCGGATCTTTTTACGATGGTGCAGACGACGACGCCCAACGAGCGGCTGCTCAAAGCAGTTGCCAACGCGCGCAAGTCGCTGCGCGCCGGCGTGACGACCGTGCGCGATTTGGGCAGCTCGAACGCCATCGCGCAGTCGCTGCGCGACGCCATCGACGCGGGCACGATCCCCGGTCCGCGCATGCGCGCCGCCGGAAACGTGCTCTGCATGACCGGCGGACACGGCTGGCCCATCGGCCGCGAAATCGTCTCGCCGTGGGACGCACGCAACGCGGTACGCGAGCAGCTCAAAGCCGGCGCCGACTGCATCAAAGTGATCGCCACCGGCGGCGTGCTCACCAAAGGCGCGGTTCCCGGCAACGAGCAGCTCTGTCCCGACGAGCTCTCGTTTGCCATCGACGAAGCCCACCGTCACGGGTTGCGCACCGCCGCACACGCGATCGGTGCCGCCGGTATTAAAAGCGCGCTGCGCGCCAACGTCGATTCGATCGAACACGGGATGCTGATCGACGAAGAAGGCGTCGCGCTGCTCAAAGAGCGCGGCGCGTACCTCGTGCCGACGCTGGCAGCGGCGGCGTGCATCCTCGAGCATCTAGAAGACGGAACGCAGCCCGGGTACGTCGTCGAAAAGGCGCGCAAGATCGGAGAAGTGATGGAAGAGAATCTTCGCCGCGCCGTCGCAGCCGGCGTGCGCATTGCCGGCGGCTCCGATGCCGGGACGCCGTACAACTACCACGAGCGCTACGCTTACGAGGTGGAACTGATGCATCGCGTTCTCGGAATGACGCCGCAGCAAGCGCTGCACGCGGCGACCGCCGTTGCGGCCGAACTCGTCGGCATCCATCGCGGTAGGGTTGCTCCCGGCGAGCCGGCCGACGTACTGCTGCTCGAACGCGACGCCGGCGCGGACGTTCGCGCCCTGCGCGATCCAGTGATGGTGCTCAAAGGCGGCGAGGTGATAGCGTGATCCATCTCGTGCTTGCGGCGGCGCTGGCAGGGCAGCCGGTGGCCGGCAGCCCTATCGCGCACGTCATCGTGCTGGTGCAAGAAAACCGCACCTTCGATAATCTGTTCGCGTCGTCGGCGCTCGCCGGCGGCGGCCCCTACCCGGGTGCAAATACGACCCAGACGGCGACCGTCGACGGCAAACCGTTCCCCCTACGCACCGTGTCGTTTGCGTTCCCGGCCGATCCCAGCCATAACAACGCGTCGCTGATGGCGGAATGGAATAACGGAAAGATGGACGGCTTCGCGCACGACCGAGTGTACGCCGTCAAAGGCTTCCCCTCGCCGCCGCCGGACTTTCCGCTGGCGCATCTGCCGGCCAACGAAACGTCGCTCTACCACCTGTTGGCCGCACGTTACGCGCTGGCCGACGACAACTTCGCGCCGCGGTTGGTACCGACGTTTCCCAGCCACTACACGATCGCGACCGCGCAGAGCTACGTCGCCGACGATCCGCACGGCGGCGTGTGGGGCTGCGATGCCAAGCCGGGCTCGACCGTGCCGGTGTTCAGCGGCGTCGCCGAACAAGTGGCGGCGCAAGGCGTATTTCCGTGCTTCGATCAGCGCACGATCGCCGATCTGCTCGACGGCGCGCACGTCAGCTGGAAGTATTATACCGGCGGCTACGACGCGCTGGTCGACGCAACCGTCAACATTTACGACGCGTTCCGGCAGATTCGCTACGGGCCGGATTGGCAGCGTAACGTCGTGACGCCGTCGAGCCAGGTTCTGACGGACATCGCGCAGTGCAATCTGCCGTCAGTATCGTTCGTGATGCCGGTGTGGCTGGATTCCGATCACGCCGGCACGCTCACCGCGGCGGGACCGGGCTGGGTCGGATCGATCTACGACGCGATCGCACAAAGCGCGACGCTAACGCCGTCGTGCAACTACTACAAAGATACGGCCATCATTTTGACCTGGGACGATTCCGGCGGCTGGTACGATCACGT
>JAFAHZ010000264.1 GCA_019236975.1 Vulcanimicrobiota bacterium
GTAATGTGCGGCGTGGGATTGAGATTGCTCGGATACGACGCTTCGAACGCCGGGTAGTCGGCAGCGACGGCGTATAATTGGTACGTTCCTTTATTGCAAATCGTCTGCGTCGGCTGTCCCGATTGGGTCACCTGGCCGAGCATGTCGGGAACTTTGAGGTGCCGCTTTCCGCTGCCCTGTGCGACGACGGTGTAAAACGCATCGATGGTGTGCGTTTGCGCGCAGATGCCCAAACCGCTCCCGCCGAGAGCGCGTATGACCGCCAGCGCTTCCCGCGCTCCGGACGGAACCGTCAGCACGACCGTGCCGCCGCCCTTACCGTCGGCTACGAACGACGGCGTGTCGAAGACGGGCAGGCCGGTCGTCGACACGAGTTGCGCGGTCGTCGCAAACACGCCGGGCGCCGGCGTCGGCGTACCGTCCGGTGCCGGACTCGGCGTCGGATTTTGCGGCGTCGTATAGGCGGGCGGTACTGCGGCGTACAGATGATACGCGCCGATGACCGGCTTGACGGCGAAGTCGGTAAAGCCCAGCGAGTAGCCTTGAAAGCCGAGTGCCGCCACGCTCGGATCGATTGCCGGAAAGGCCGGCGGCCCGCCGTAAAAGCGCTCGAGGTTGGAGCCGTACACCGGCAGATTGAACGCTTGATAGAGCGACGCGGAGCCGTTGACCGGCCCCGCATCCGAGTTGCACGGGCAGAAACCGTATCCGAAGACGCCGGTCGTTGCGGCCTTGATACCGCGCGGCGGTCCGGTCCACTGCGTTTGGTTCAGCGTCGCCCACGTGATGTGGTTGGTTCCGAGATCGGAGCCGGCAAACTGCACTTGGTTGCCGGTCTGCGTCGACGTCAGCACGTTGAAGCTCGACGGACCGATAATCTGCGGGACGTTGTAGAGCGTGCCCGAAAGCCCGTTCGACTGACGCAGCGTGACCACGGCGTTGAGGCCGTAGGCGACGGTCCCGCCGTTATTGGACGCGATCGTCGCGACGCCGACGGCAAACTGCATCTTCGAAACCGCTGCCGGATCGACCGAGGTCACCGGCGGTTCGGAAGCTCCGGCGTTACCGCACGCGGCCAAGGCCGGAGCGAGCAGCACGAACGGCAACCAACGCAAATGCAACATTAGATTTTCACCTGATAGTAGAGACGGAACGAAATGGGAGGCAGGTTCGGGAACGTCAAGTACGGCTGGCCGCCGTGTGCGGCGAGATCGGGCGGTTGGTACTGCGGCACCGAATACGTACACGGAGCCGTTCCGTTCGCGAGCCCAGTGGTAATCGGCGAGCCGTAGCAGCCGTTGAAAATCGGGACGTTATACACTTCGTTGAACAGGTTCTTCACTTGCAAGCCGAAGGTGTTGCGCGTCCCGTCCGGCGTGTATTCGAACGTGACGTCGGCGTTGATACGCGGCGTCGTCAGCAATCCGCCGGCCAAGCCCGGCTCGTGAATGCCGCGCGTTGCTGCGATGTTCGGTGCGGTGCACGATCCGGGATCGAGCGGATCGATGAAGCCGGGCGTCTGCGAGAAAATCGTCCCCAGCGCCGTGCTCGGAACGATTACCGCTTTGCCGTCGCAATAGACGGCGGTATAGTAGCCTTGCCCGTACGGATAGCCGGTATTGAACGCGATGACCGGATTGATGCGGAAGCCGTGCTTGCTCTTCCAATCCAGCGCGGCGTTGAGCTGGAACGGTGACAGATCGGGCGACCGGTATACGACGCCCAACGCCAATGCAGCCGGCACCAAGAACGCGCCCGGCGGTTCGTTACCGAACTGGCTGATGTACGTCGCGCCGACCTGCATCGAAATGCCTTGCGGCAGCTCGCGGTTGTAGAGCGCCTCGACGCCGGTTGCCTTCTGAATGCCGAGATTGGAATATTGGACGTCGCCGTAGACCGGCGTTCCCGTTTGGTAACTGAAGCCGATGATTTGCGCGGTCTGCTCGATGACGTTGTAGCCGCGGCGATAAAACGGCGTCACTTTAAGCGCGGATCCATCGTGGAATTCGTGCGCCCAGGAAAGGTCGATGTTGGTAAACGTCGCGCCGGTCAGCGGTGCTTCGAGGGTCGAACTGCCGAAGCGATAGTCGCGCGTGAGCCAGTACAGTTGTTGCGCGTAGTTCGCGCACACCTGATTGGCCAGCGGCCCGCAGTAGGTCGCCGCCTTACCCGTGGAGTTATCGAAGGACGGAATGTTCTCAAACGGCGCGTACGGGATCGTACTGACGTCGGCACCCACCTGGCTCGGCAGCGGAATCGAAAGCGTGTGCCCGAACCCGATGCGAATCGTGTCGCGCGGCGACGGAGCGTACGAGAGATCGAAGTGCGGCTCGTACAGGCGCTGATGCGCGACCGCGCCGATCGTCGGAGGAGCGCCCGGCGAGGTCGGGATGTGGAAGTTATAGCCGTCGAGGCGTAAGCCTAGCTCGGTTTTCCACTTTTGCGTGAGCTCGATGCTGTCTTGCAGATACGCGCCGTACACTTGCTGCGAAACCGTCGACACGTCTTCTTCGAACGGGAAGCGCGTGCCGTTGGGAAAGTACGAAGCGAGATAGCCGCAGTTACCGCTGATGCCTAGCGACGCGCACTGCGCCGGCGTAAAAAAATCTTGTTCGAGCCCCTGCTGCGTCGACGGATTGTTGTTTGGGAGCAGACCCTGGTAGGTGTACGGCAGCGGCAGCGGCTGGTTCGGGTGGGTGATCGCGTACGTCACGATGTACGCCGGTACCGTGTATGCGGTGTACGACGTAAAGTCGTACCGGTCGCCGAACGGCCGCGCGAACTGATAGAGGAGGCCCGCCTTGATGATGTGTTTT
Source organism: Vulcanimicrobiota bacterium (assembly GCA_019236975.1). Classification (GTDB taxonomy): domain Bacteria; phylum Vulcanimicrobiota; class Vulcanimicrobiia; order Vulcanimicrobiales; family Vulcanimicrobiaceae; genus JAFAHZ01. The sequence goes on from JAFAHZ010000264.1 coordinate 2,817, forward strand.
TCGCCGAGCGCCGTGGTGAAATCGAGCTGTCCGGTCGTGCGCGCTCCGCCGTACGGCGAGGCGAAGATACCCTGCGCGGGCATCGTTTGCGACTGCTCGAGGAACGAGCGGTCGTAACGGGCCGTCAAGAGCGATGCCGGACCGAGATTGGTTCCGTACTCGAACTTATACGCGAGAAACGGACTCGTTTGCTGGTCGGGTTGCGAAACGAACGAGTACGCTGCCGGCTGCCCAGGATAGAGCGGTATGAGGCGGTCGCAGGCGAAATTCTGCTGCGCCGTGTTGATCGGCCCGTTCGGCCCGACGAGCGGATACGACCAGCATTGCCCGGGCTGCTGTCCCCCGGAGATATACGGCAGATATTGGAAACCGCCGTAATCCAAGTTTTGCGTGATGGCCTGATCTTGAATGAAGAACTGTAATCGCTGCGACTGGTTCTTTCCGAATCGCCACATCAGGTTGTCGACGAAGTCGTTCGATTTGAGATACGACGGCGCGTAATACACGAGGTTTGGGTCGATCGTGCTGCCCAGCGTCGCGGCATTGGTTCCGAGCGTGCCGAGCGATGCCGCCGCCGTCCCCGAAATACCGTATTGAAAGTTGCGGCGCAATCCGATGAAGCCGGCGTAGTTCGACAGGCGCTGGTTGGGGTCGGCCCACCCCCATTCCAGACCGAGCTGGTGGAGATAGGGAAACATCAGCGCTTCCGCATCGACGTGGAAGAACTGCGGATAGGTGCCGTGTTTGGCGGTAAAGAGGACCAAACCCGTGCCCGTATTCCCGTGCGTCGCGTCGCCGCCGCCGGGAATGAGCTGCACGCTGCCGACGCCGTTGAGCAGTCCGAAGTTGCCGATGTTTTGCAGCGTGTTCTGTAAATTCGCCGACGGCGTCGTGTAGTCGATGCCCTCGAACTCGTACGCGGCTTCGAACGCGAAGCCGCCGCGAATGGACACCGTTCCCGACTTGTCGATGGTCACGCTAGGAATGCTGCGCAACAGCTGATTCTCGTCGGTATTGAACTCCTTGCCTTGCACCATTGCGATTTGGTTGCCGGTGACGGTGTACGTATCGATCGTCATGCCGTGCTGGAAGGCGCTTCCCGGCGAACGCGCGCGGGTGCGCGCGATGGTCTTCAGCTCTTTGGACAGCGTCGTGTCGACCGTATTCTGCGAACCGTTGAGCACGACGACGACGGACGATCCCGGCTGATAGTTAGCGAGGCGAAACGAAATTGAATAGTTGTCGGGCAGCATACTGAGGAACGTGTAACGCCCTTGCGCGTCGGTCACCGCGTGGTACGTGGCGCTTGGCGACGAAGCGGTAACGGCGACGCCGGCGAGCGGTGCGTGCGTCCGGTCGTCGGTGACGGTGCCTTTGACGATGCCGGCGGTCTCTGCCAAAACGGCCGCGGGCGCCGTTAGAACGGCCAGCAGCCATAGCACGATTGCGAGTTTCTCAAAACGTACGCGCACGACGTCCGTAGCACTCCTTTAAGACGTTTATCATGTAGCCCGGGAGACGCGGGCGCCGGCTCTGTTCGAACCGGCGCACCGCTTTTGCATGGTTTACGAACGACGCCGTTCGTCAGTTCATGCAGGGACCTTTGCCGCTGTTGCTGCCGAGACCGGCTTGGAACGCCGCCTTGACGATAGCAGGGCTCAATGGGGTGTACTCGAGATTACCGATGATCTTCGTCGCACGGCTGTGCGTCAAGAAGAAGATCAGCGCGCGTTTTTGATTGCCGTGGACGCCGTTGTTGTTGCCGTAGAACAGCAGGTAGCTGGCGGCCATGATCGGATACGAGTTGCGCGGATCCTTACCGATGAGCAACGGATAGTTCCATTCCACGGGATCGAGGTACAGGATGCACTCCGGACGCGTTGTCGCCAGCGGCAGACCGTCGGAGCCTTTCCCCGCTACGATCGAGTTGACGCCGATCCTCTCGAACGTCGCGGCCGTGTTGGCGGCAACGGTCGGGTCGACGAAGACGGCCTTGTGGTGGACGAAGCGGCCGCCTTGGAGCCACGCTTGCGCGACCGGCGGATTGGCCGATTTCGCCCACGCGCCTTCGAGGTAACCGACGGCATACGGGGTCGCTTGAATCGCCGCGAGCACGCCCGGGTTGCCGCTCTCGCCGATGAAGTGCGCGTTCGGAACCTTCGACGAACCCGGACCCGGCCAGGTCTGATTCACGCCGTACGTCCAGGCGGCGCTGTGGCCGGTGCTTTCGTACGGAGCGGCGTTGTACGGTACGTGCCAGCTCGTGCCGCAGAACTCGTTGAGGTGGAACGTGTAGTTGAAGCTCGTTCCGCTGCCGTCGCTGCGGAAGTAGAACGTGATCGGCTGCGAAACGCCGCCGGTCACCGACGTGCCGTTGTTATCGGCGGTGATGGCCGGGTCGTTCCAATCGCTCACGGTGCCGTTGGCAATCGCGCAGTAGGTCCAGCGCGAGAGTTGAATCGGCGTCTTCTGCTTGGGGAAATCCTGCGGACGATAGCTGTAGACGATCGGTCCGGCGAGCACCGGCATTTCGAACGGTTCGCCCCAGTTGGTTCCGGTCGACGGCTCGCGCGTCGCCTTGTACGACGTGTAATCCGTCGAGGCAAGGGCGACGTCGCTGGCGGCAAAGTCCGGAGGATCTTGACGCGCGCCGAAGCCGGTCGGCGTAGCGCCGAGCGGCGCGCAGGCGCCGGTCGTCGTGGCGGTTCCGCCGCCCGATTGACCCTTCGATCCGGTCGTGAAGATGCCGCGGCCCGTGCCGCTGCCCGTCAGGCAGTAATAGATCGACGAGCCGCCGAGATTGACGGCTGCGAAGAGCGATCCCGCTCCGGGCGGCGTCTGCGGCGAGGTTGCAAGGCCGGTCGGCTGGTTGCCGAGATTGTACGCGTACGCGGGGAACGTCGCGCCGCCGGCGTGCATGTCGTTGATGCTGAAGTCGTTGGGATGTTGGAGCTTCGCTTGCGGTGCGCTGGGCAGCGTCGCTCCGGCGGTCCCGTTGGACGGGCCGTTACACGCACTCGCCGCGAGTATCGGCACGGCCGCCAAGGCCAATGTGGCGAAAGCCTTTCGCATTACTCTTTCTTCCTTTTATTGTGTAGCTCTGGTGCACTAGTGCAATGAAGAGCGACGGCGCACAGAAAGAGCCCGCTCTCCTAGTCTCGATAGTACGGTGACCGTTGGCAACGATGCATCCCGGAAATCGCAGGCTGCGTTAATCCACTAGCGAGTCTGATTACGAAGGGATAAGAATTTTCCGAAAACCTTAATGTTCGCTGCCGGTGATTCGGACGTCCACGATCTGCCAGCGGGACCGGAGTCCCAACCGGGACAGGATCGAGCTCACGTGCCGCTCCACGGTATGCTCGCTGATCTGCAGTGCGTGGGCGACCTCGCGATTGGAAGCGCCGCGACGAATGAGGTGCGCCACTTGCTGCTCGCGTCGCGTCAGCGAGACCGCGCTCGGACGCCGGCGCAGCGGCCGTTCCGCCATTTCGTCGTGGCGGACCAGCAACAGCATCGCCTCGTTTGCCCAATGCCGCATGCCGATTGCGTCGAACGCCCGCGCGGCGTCGCCGGCCGAGTCGATCGCGGCGGTGCGATCGTCGGCGCGCAGCAGCGCGTGCGCGTGCGCCAACCGGTAGTGTGCTTCCAAGTAGCGGCGTTGCGGTGCGAACGTCGCGTGCAGCATGGCAGTGGCGAGCTCTGCTTGCGCGGCATCGGCGTAACGCGCGACGACGGCGAGGAACTCCACGTGATTTGCCGGCGAATTGATGGTGCCGAGCGCGCGCCGCATCGCGGCTGCGATCCCGTCGAGGCCTTCGGGTGCGTCGGAGTGTGCGAGCACCAATGCAGTCGTCGCGGCGACGACGACGTTGGGAAGCGACGAACGAAGCGCAACCTCCGTGACGTCGGACGACGACCACCGGGCGCGCGCTGCGGCATCGCCGGTAGCGATTGCCAGCCGCATACCGGTAGGCGCGAACGTCGCTTGCACTTCGGGATCGCTCGAAAGCGACGAACCGTACGCGATCGCTTCGGCGGCGCGCGACACGTCGTCGGTGTAGAAAGCGAGCGCCGCACTCCGAGCCGCACACGACGCGCGCCACGCGGGCAGCTCGTACGAATCTGCCACGCTAGCCGCATCGTCGAGCGCGGTGCGGGCGTACGACGTGTCGCCGAACAGCACCGCGTGGTGCGCCAGCCGTTCGCGCGCCGCGACCGCGAGGTGAAATCGCCGCTCCTGCATGGCGCGATCGTGCGCTTCCCGCAGCAAATCGTAGCAGCCGTCGCGTTCGCCCGACCAGCTCAGGATGACCGCAGCGGTGAGATAGTCGTGAGACAGCGGGCCGCCCGGCAATCCGCCGCACCACGCAATGGCGTCGGCAATCGTTCTGCAGCCGATGGCGGTGAATGCCGAAACGCCGGCGAGATCGCGTTCGCGTCCGGCGGCGGCGAAAATCGCGGCGGTAAGACGCCGGAGCTCATCGGGGGCCCCGTCCTCATCGGCCCCCGCCCCGAGAGCCTGCCGCGACGCGTACTCCAAGCGGGCGTCGCGAAATAACGCATCGAGTTCACTCGCTGCCGTGAAAGCCATGTGCGGCGATGCTAGCAAGCGACTCTTAAGAACCGATTACGAGGGGTTAAATGACGGGTAAACACTGCCCGTTATGTCACCAGAGATTTTTGGCAACGGCGGGGATGCGGTCCCTGCGACCGGCGAGTACGAGTGTTCGGAATGCGGCCATCGCGTGAGCCTCCGAGAAGGTCAGGCGTTTCCGCCGGATCATCACGCGCAGAAGCCGTGGACGTTGTACGTCCGATCCGAGTAGCCCGAAGCGATTGAGCGATTCGCGCGGCGGGTAGGTTGCCCCTTAGGGGGTATTCTATGGCTGCTAAAAGGAAATCGCGGAAGAAAGCGTCGCGGCGGAAGGGTTCCTCGCGCAAGAAGAGCTCCTCGCGCAAGAAGAGCTCCTCGCGCAAAAAGGGCTCGCGCAAGAAGAGCGCGTCCCGCAAGAAGAGTTCCGGTAAACGCAAAGGCCGCAAACGTAAGGGCAGCAAGCGCAAATACGGTAAGAAATCGCAGAAAAAAGTCAAACGTGCGATGCACGAGTATAAGCGCGGCGAGCTCAAGTCCGGCCGTTCCGGCAAGAGGGTCAAGAGCCGCAAACAGGCCATCGCTATCGGCCTGAGCGAGGCGCGGCGCGAGGGCGCGAAAGTCCCGAATCGCAAGAAATCCAGCTCCTAAAATGAGCGAGGGCATGCCGCGGCAAACCCTGCGGCATGCCCGGCCAAGTCGAACGAACGTTCCAGATCGCCGACGTACGAGCGGCGTTTCCGTCGCTCGAGCTGCGCGACGCCGGCACGCCCCGCATCTATCTCGATAATCCGGCGGGCACGCAAGTACCGCGAGCCGTCGCCGATGCCATGATGCGCTCGCTGCTGGAAACCAACGCCAATCTCGGAGGCTCCTTTTCGACGAGCCGATTGGCCGGCGGCGTCGTCGCCGAAGGGTACAGGGCAGCGGCCGATTTCGTAGGCGCGCCGGATGAGGACGAGATCGTGGTCGGGCCGAGCATGACGGCCTTGACGTTTGCCATTTCGCGCAGCCTCGCGCATTCGATCGACCCCGGCGACGAAATCGTCGTCACGGCAATGGACCACGACGGGAACGTCGCGCCGTGGTTAGCTGTCGCGCAAGAGCGGGGAGCCGTCGTCCGCTGGGTAGCGTTCGATCGCGAGACGTGGCGCATCGAGCCCGCTGCCCTGAAGGAATCTCTCTCGCGCAAAACCCGCATCGTGGCATTGAATTATGCCAGCAATCTCACCGGATCGGTCAACGACGTCAGAGCGTTGTGCGAACTCGTGCGCGAAGCCGGAGCTCTCAGTTACGTCGACGCGGTGCAGTACGCCCCGCATGGAGCGATCGATGTTGCGGCGATCGGCTGCGATTTCCTCGCGTGTTCGGCGTATAAGTTCTTTGGACCGCATGTCGCCGTCGTGTGGGGTCGTGCAGCCCTGCTGAAATCGCTTCATCCGTACAAGGTTCGCCCGCAAAGCGACGCTCCGCCGGCGAAGTTCGAGATGGGAACGCCGCAGATCGAACTCTTCGCCGGACTGACTGCGGCCGTCGACTATTTGGCATCGTTGGCGCCGGCGCAGGACGCACGGCGCGCGCGCCTTCGCGCCGCTTTTGCGACGACCTCCGCATGGGAGGAGCGGTTGGCGGAACGGCTCATCGCCGGCCTGCGACGCCTGAAGGGAGTGGAGATCGTCGGGGTGACGGATTATCCGGGATTGCCCCACCGCGTACCGACGGTTTCGTTTACGCACGCTTGCGTGCGTCCGTCGCAGGTGGCTGCCGAACTTGCGCGCCGGGGAGTATTCGTGTGGTCGGGTCATAACTTCGCACTGGAAACGGTGCGCCGTCTCGGAATTGACGAAGAAGAAGGCGTCGTTCGAATCGGTGCCGCGCACTATAATACGATCGACGAGATCGATGCCGCGCTCGAAGCGCTGGAAGGAGTGCTGTCCGCATGAATCGGCTCTTGCGTGCGGGAATCGCGGTCGCGGCGGCGATCGTTTCGACGGCAGTGCCGGCAGCGGCCGTTCAGACCGTTCCATTTAGCGATGAGGGCGGCCTGATTCACGTTGCGGTGTCGGTCGACCGTCAGGCGCCCGTGCCGATGCTGGTCGATCTGGGTGCGGGAGTGAACATCGTTTCCGAACGGCTGGCGCATCTCGTCGCTTACACTGGGAAGTACACGACGATGCGATTGACGGGAGAGCGGCTCGATTTACCGATCGGTAAGGTCGTGTCGATTGCCATCGGGGACGTCGGCATCGGCGATCCGACGGTCGGCGTTTGGAAGGGATTAGTTGCGGCGCGCGGCGTCGACGGCCTCATTTCGGCAAACGCCTTTCGCGATCGTGCTACGACGATCGATTTTCGCGGCAAGCAGATCGTCATCGAAGACGCCGTATCGTTCCCGGAACGCCGTCGTACTGCGACCTACGTGCCGCTCTTCCTGCAAGACGAGCTCAACTACGCGATGGGAGTTTTCGCGCGCTTTAAGTTTGGAAACGGCAAAACCGGTCTGTGCGAAATCGACACCGGCCGCAGCGACACGGTTCTGGATAACGTTTACGCACCGGGCGGCATCGCCTCGATCGAACTCGACGGAGCGCCGCAGACGCACGTCGACGCACCAAAGGTCAAGTTCGACAACCTGCTTTACGACTGCATGATCGGTAACGACTTTTGGGGCGGCCGGACGATTACGCTCGACATACTCAACCGCGGACTCTGGGTCCAGCAGCAACTCTAAGTGAGTTAAATCCGGCCTTTTTTGGGCGCAGTGGCGACTTGATCGTCGGAGCGAATAGCGTCCTGAATCGAACTAAACCACACGCGCGCGATCGCGTCGTACCCGGACGCACCTTCGACCGGATGGATACCGTCGGGGAAATGCGCGGCGTCGCGCGGTACCGCGTGCAGTAACCCGCCTGCGTAGGAAATGGCAAAGCCGCGTGCCGCGTAACGTGCAACCAGCCCGGCGAGGCTCGGATGGCTGCCGGAATCGCACGCGCTGCGTCCCGTATCGAAGCGCTCGATGTAGCATGCGTTCACTTTGGGACTATCGACGATTGCACCCACGATGACGTGCGTCTTCGGCGCCGCGGAGTACACGTCGTGCAGAAGCAGATCCATACTGCTCACCATTTCGTCGACGGAGTAACGGCCGTGCGTCGCTTCGTAACGCAAGAAATCGTTGGTGCCGACCATGAGAAGAACGATATCCGGATGCGTTTTCGCGACGATGCGTTTCGCCAAGCCTCCGTAGAGCTCACCCGGCGCGCCCGGACTCGTACGGCGGATAACGTATCCGGGCCAGCCGTCGTGCCAGGGATCGGGCATTGCCGGCGACATGTCGTTGCGCGAACCGACCACAATAGTCTTACGAGGCGCGCTCTGCAGCAGACGCTCGAGAAGGACGCGGTATCCGCCATTGCCCGGATGTCCGCCCGCAACGATGCCGGCCGTGATCGAATCTCCCAGCGGCAGAATCCGTAACGGCGGCGATGTGTCTTGCGCTTGCAGCGGAACGCTCCCCGCGGCGAAAGCGAAAATCGCGGACGCACACAAAAACGCGCGCCGCAACAACATGCGTGACGACAAACCCTCCACGGAAAGAGAACGTTCGCTGCGACCGAAACGTTTTTCTTCCCTTGGGGTGTAAGGTGTGCGTCAAGCCGTCTGTACGGATTGCCGCCGAGCGGGGGTTCCGAAGAAACGTGCGGCCAGGAGCGGCCGCTCCAACCCATAGGTGACGGCTGCGGCAACGGCAATCGCGCCGAACAGCGCGACGGGCAGCGCGAGCCCTTCGCGCTGTCCAAACGCCAAGATTTCGAGATGCCAGAGGTACAAATTGTACGAGACCACCGCCAAGAACGTCGTCACCGGATTGGCGACGATGCGCCGAAGCGCGGGCAGAGCGAGCGTCGTCGCGGCCACGAGCGCAAAGAGCACGACGGCAATCGCGAGCCGCCAATGCAGCTGCCATACGAAAAAGACGCTGCTATCGGTCATGGC
>JAFAHZ010000162.1 GCA_019236975.1 Vulcanimicrobiota bacterium
TCGAGAATGAGCGCGCCTTCGATAATTGCGAACAGGTCGTCGACGCTCATCGACAGCCGCTCAGCAAGATGCGAGACGTCCTCGCTGCCGCCCGTCTGCTCGGCCAGGATTTCGAGAAGTCCGCTGATCCCGCCGACGCGGACGTGCGGCAGGGGTTTGGAAAACGCCGAAACCCCGCGCTGGGCGATGCTGGCCGCGCCGGCCCTCTGGATGACGTCCGCCGTCGGATTGGTCATTACCGTGTAGAGATGTTCGACCAAAGATTTAAAGCGCGCGTCGTTGCGGTTGTGCGGTCGCGGTAAGTCGATGCGGACCTCGCCGCGGATGTGTCCCGGGTTCGAGCCCAGTACGATAACGCGATCGGCGAGCAACGCGGCCTCTTCGATATTGTGCGTGACGATCAAAATGCTTTCCGACGGAAAATCCTTAGAGTTCCACAGGTCGTCGATTTCGCCGCGAAGGTTCTCGGCTGTAAGGACGTCGAGGGCACTGAACGGCTCGTCCATAAACAGCACCTTCGGCTCCATCACGAATGCGCGAGCGCAGCCGACGCGCTGCTTCATGCCGCCGGAAAGCTCGCGCGGGTACGCGCCTTCAAAACCATCGAGCCCCACCATGTCGATCGCACGCAGCGCGCGGCGTACGCGGCTCGAGCGGCCGATACCGCGGGCTTCGAGGCCGATCTCGACGTTTTCCAGCACCGTAAGCCACGGCAATAGTGCGAAGCTTTGAAACACCATCGCGACGTCGTCATTGGCTCCGCCGACTGGCTTCCCATCGCTCGTCACGGTTCCCGCGGTCGGTGGAATGAGGCCCGCCATGATTCGCAGCAGCGTACTCTTTCCGCTTCCGCTGCGGCCGAGCAGCGCAAGGACTTCACCGCGGCGCACCGTCAAGCTTACGTTTTCCAGGGCGGTGAAATGACCGGAGCTTCCGGGGAGCGGAAACGTCTTGGTGACGTCCGTGCACACGATCAGATCGTCAAGCATCATCGAGAGAAGCGCTCCTCTCCGTAGCGATACAGGCGCCGCCATACTAGCCGGTTGAGAATGACGACAAAAATACTCATGACGCTGACTCCGAGGGTGATGCGCGCCCAGTCGCCCTTGGCCGTAGCGTCGGCGATATACCTGCCGATTCCGTTGGCGCTCAGTGTCGTGGAACCCCAGGTGACCACCTCCGAGACGATGCTCGCATTCCACGCGCCTCCGCTTGCCGTGATGGCGCCCGTTACCCAGGACGCAAACACGCCGGGAACGATCAAACGCCTCCAGGCAAGCCATCCCTTCACCTCGAGGTCGGCCGTCATCTCGCGCAGCTCGGTTGGGATGCTTTGCGCGCCCGCAATCGTGTTGAAAAGGATATACCATTGCGACCCAAGTGCCATGAGCAAAATCGAACCGATATCGATCGAGATACCGAGCTTGATGAACGCAAGCGTCGCGAACGGGAAGATGAAGTTTGCCGGAAAGGACGCCAAGAACTGGACGATCGGCTGCAGCGCTCGTGCCAGGCGCGGATTGAAACCGATCGCCACTCCAAGCGGGACCCAAACGACCGTTGCGAATGCCACGAGCACGACCACGCGGCAGAGCGTCGCCAGACCGAGACCGGTAACGAGAAGAACCTCGCGGATGCCGACTGTGGTCAGGACGAACCGTGCGGCGAGAGCGGCGAGCACGACGACGGTGCCGATCATCGCGATATCGAAAAGACGATCGCCGCTTGCGGGTTTGGCCCGTTGCTCTACGGCCGGACGCCGTCGCGTCAACGCGGAAAAAAGCCGATTGAACGCCTCGCCGATGGGAGCCCACGCAGTTTCGGCGGCGCCGGTTACGGTGGATGACTGCAGGAGGTCGAACACCCACGAACGCGGCGCTTGCGCCGACGCGCTTTGCTCCATACGAAAGCGGTCGGACCACGCAACGACGGGTCTCCAAAACAGCTGATCGACGATCACGATCGTTACGGCGATCGTCAAAACGGCCCATCCGAGCGCGCGCATATCCATAGCCGCAATGGCGGCGGCGACGTACGATCCGACGCCGGGGAGCGTGTAGCTTTGGTTGAGAACGCTGATCGCCTCGCTTGCGGCCAAGAAGAACCAGCTTCCGCCGAAGCTCATCATGCCGTTCCAGACGAGTCCGATTATCGACGACGGGACTTCGAGTTTGACGAACCGCTCCCACGCGGAAAGCCCGTAGAGTTCGGCCGCCTCTTCGAGTTCTTTAGGAATCGCGCGAAGCGATTGATAGAACGAGAACGTCATGTTCCACGCCTGCGCGGTGAAGATCGCAAAGACCGATGCGAACTCGAGCCCGAGCAGGCTGCCCGGAAAGAGCGCGATGAACGCCGTCACGGTGATGGAGAGAAATCCCAGAACCGGTACGGACTGGAGGATATCCAGCAACGGAATGAGGACGCGCTCCGCGCGCCGGCTCTTTGCGGCGAAGTATCCGTACGCGAGCGTAAAGACGATCGACCATACCAATGCCACGAACATGCGCAGCACCGAACGGCCGGCGTAGTACGGCAAATTCCGCGGGTCGAGGCTAACGTGCGGCGCGTTTTTCGGCGGCGTGAACGACACGAGCGTTCCGGCGCCCAGCTTTGCGATGAGGGCGAGCACTGCGAGCGCCCCGAGTATGACGGCGACGTCGGCGAGCGTGAACGGCAGGCGTCGCGCCGTTCCGGATTGTCCGAGCGCAAAGGTACGCAGCATTGTCGTGGGGCGGTTCACGAACGGCGGAGCCGGGTCCTCGAAAGGATAAGACTGCTTAAGTCTAGTTCATGAACGAGACGCCGGCGCCGACGTAATGGTACTGCTGACCGCCGAGGACCGTCGGCGAGAAGCCGTACTCGACGTCGAGCTGCACGTGCGGCCCGACGTCGCGAATGTACCCGAAGTCGAAGACGTTCTTGCTGCCGAGATTTGGGCCGGCCGCAGAATAGTACGCGTACTCGCCGAAAAGCTCATTCGGTGCGCCAGGCAGCGTGGCGGTAAGTTCGATGCTTGGGATAAAGGCAAAGTACGATTGCGGCTGTCCGGCAGCGTTGATTCCGCTGGGCGCGCCGGCGGCGAGCGTACCGTTGACGCCGAACGTCGAGTTGAGGGTATAACCCCAGTTGAAATCGCCCGTGAACTGCGCGTTACCGCCGGTAAATACGGACGTGCCCGAGGGAACCGTCGCAAATCCGGCGACGCCCCACGATGCCTTGTCCGTGTATCCTAGCTCGTATTTCGCGCCGAAGGTCATATCCGTCGAGCCCGTCGCCATCGTGCCGCCCAACGACGAGCGTGCGTAGTTCGGCGGCGTAAACTCCAAATCG
>JAFAHZ010000173.1 GCA_019236975.1 Vulcanimicrobiota bacterium
TGCGGCCAAAACCCGAATCGGGCATGTCGATGAAGACCATGTCGGTCTTGTCGAGAAGGCTGTACGGGTTATCGATCAGGCGGTACGGAGGCGGCCCCGATGGAGCCGCGCTTGCGCTTAAAAGTCTTACCGGTCCGAACGAGCCCATGCGCAGCCACATCGTCGAGCTGCCCGGGCCGCCGTTATAGAGGAACGTGACCGGCCTCGTTACCGGGTCCGCACCGTCGAGGGTGAAGGCGGTGTAGAAGACACGCGCCGTCGCAACGCTTTTGTCGTCGTACAGCGTAATGGTGCCGGCACGCGCGGTGTATGGCAGCGTCTTGCCGCTTAAGACGACGGCGTGCTCGGTGACGCTATCGGGGTAGTCTATCGCGGAATCGGCAGCCTTCGGGGCCTCCGCGGCGCCGGCGATGCCTGCGCCGCCGAACAGCAGCAAGGCGACGCAGGCCGAAAGGGCAGGCTTTACACTAACCACTAAAAGAGAAATAGCAGGTTAAGCCGCCGGCGGTCAATAAATAACTTATCAAAGGACACGTCCCGAGGGCTCTTATTGAGGGCTTTCTGATGGACGCCCGGCACGCGTTTCCAGTATGCTGCGTCCATGAGCGACGCGCACGCAGCGATCTTGGCTGCGCTGGCGGCGATGGGCGGACGCGAGCGACTGGAAAATATCCACTCCGTCAGCGCGACCATCGTCGGCACCCGAACGATGGTGGAGCAGTCGGAACGCCCAACCGGCCCCTATTTCCGCGACGATTTTCACCTTCGTGAAAGCGTCGACTTCGACAACGGGGGCGTCCGGGAGGCGCGAGAGGATAGCGCGTACGCCGGCGATCTGTGGTGGACCGATCAAACCGAACCTTACGCGACGCAGCTCGTAGTCCGCGACGGCGTCGCCGCGTACGCTCGGGGAAGCGACTGGCAATATGCCGGCGGATCGCCGCTTGCGTTCGCGCGCGAGCGCACGACTTTCGGCCCGGAGCGGGTGCTCCTTACGGCCTTGCAGGCGAGGGATCTCATCTCCTTACCGGATGTGGATCTTAACGGCTCGCCGTTTCACCGTGTCGCCTTTACCGGCGGCGGCGCAGCTTGCACGCTCACGCTCAACGCGCGTACGAATTTGCCATGGTCAATCGCGTGGACGACGGCATATCCGTACAGCGTTTTCTACAATGCCTGGGGCGACGTCCGCACGACGCTTACGTTTAATGCGTGGTCGCTGGAGCCCAACGGCGTTCGCTATCCGCGCGAGTGGACGTACGAGCGAGTGAACCTTCCCGACCAGCAGTTAACCGTGATCGGTCTAAAATTCAACGATCTCAACGCCGTTGACGTGTCGTTGCCCGCTACCTTTCTGGCGGCCCATCGCACGCCGCCGGCCGATTTGGACGGCCGGCCGTTTCCCGTAAAAGATGCGAAGGCGCTCGCCTCGGGCATCGAACTGGTTCCGGGAAGTTGGAACGTGGCGTTCGTCAAGCAGAGCGACGGCGTCGTTATGATCGAGGCGCCGATATCTTCCGGGTACGTTCGTCAAGCGCTGGCGTACGCCGCCCAACGTTTTGCGCTTCCGGTCAAAGCTGTCATCACCACCTCTGACTCATGGCCGCACATCGCCGGCGTGCGGGAGGCGGTTGCACTCGGCGTTCCGGTGTACGCTCTCGACCTCAACGAGCCGATTTTGAACCGGCTGCTGACGTCGCCGCGCACGATTCATCCCGACGATCTCGCACGAACGCCGCGCCCGGCGCAGCTGCATTGGATTTCTCACTCGACGATGCTGGGCGACGGCGATAACGGGCTACAAATCGTTCCATACCGCACGGCAACCGGCGAACGACAAATGATGGTGTATCTGCCGAACCGGCGGCTGCTCTACACGAGCGATCTCTTTGCGCCCGACGACGTCGCCGGGGACGGTACGGTGAAGAGCTGGTTTACTCCGGAATATTTGGACGAAGCGATCGGCGCGATCGAGCGCGAGCGCTTGTCGCCGGAGACGATCTGGGGAATGCACTATGGCCCGCTGCCGTACCAAACCATCGTCGACGCTCGCGCCGCTTTCGAACGCCGCGTCTAAGTCGATGGGATGCACCCCTACCGAATATACCGATCGTAGAACCGGCGCGCTTTGGCGCGGTTGCCGCAGCCTTCCATCGAGCACCAACGCCGCGCGTGATTCTTCGTTACGTCGAAGAAGAGCCAGCCGCAACCCGGGCCGCCGCATTCTTTGACCAAAGCCAAGTCGTGCGACGTCAACAGGTCGTCCAAGGAAAGGGCGATTTTCCAGAGCGGCGAGTCGAGATGCGTTTCTCCGTCCGCGTACGACCAGCGAAACTTGCCCTTTTCGTAGTGGAGGTTGAGGCTCGCACGAGCCTTGGCGATGACGGCCTCAACGAGCCGCACGTCCGCGGGTTCCGGCGCATGCCGGCGCATGGCCGCCTCGACGATCCGGTACGACGCTTCGCGAAACGCGATGGCGCGGCGCAGCGCTGCGCAGCGCGCGGCCGCATTTCCCCGACGTCCTAACGCTCTTAACTCGCTGGGAGCGAGCACGCCGGCGTGGGCGCTCCATTGTAAAAGATCGTCGAAGGAGCGCAGAAAATCGACGGGACTGTCGCTGGTGCGCCAATCGACGGAGTTGACGAAATCGAGGCACGGAAGGTGTCCGACGAGCCGCAGGTCCACAACGCTCGGCATGTTCGTCCTTGTTTCGTACTCCGCGCCTAACCGCCTACTGCGGCTATGATGGATAGTGAATTCAAAGAGCCCCTCGCGTGGCGAGAGGCCTTTTGCTGACCAAACTCGATGGTGGGCGGTACATGGATTGAACATGTGACCTCTTCCGTGTCAAGGAAGCGCTCTCCCACTGAGCTAACCGCCCGCGATTGCATTGAGAAGCCTGCAATGCAGCCCTTGATTTATTCCGTGGGTGGCTCGAACCCCTTCCGAGCTGGCATGGGAACCGTCGCGGCGCCTTGGGTAGGATGAGGACGCCGGAGGTGTGCGCGGATGCGGTGGGCGGGTTACGTCGTTGTTGTGGGCTGTTGTTTGATAACGGCGTGTCGCGCATCGGCGCCTTTGCCGTTCGCGCCGCCTTCAAACGTTTCGAGCGCGAGGATCGCGGCCGGCCGCTATCGGGCCATCGATCTCGGCGGAAACTTCGTGCCGGCACGAGTGAACGATCGCGACGTGATCGTCGGGGAGCGCGATGGCATCGCATACCTGTACGAAAACGGAACGATAACGAGCCTCGGCACGTATCCCGGCGATACGAGCTCGATCGCTAACGATATCAACGATGCGGGAACGATCGTCGGGCAATCGTCGAAGGAGCCGTACTCCCAGCACGCCGTCGAGTTCCATCTCGGCGGTCTGCCCACGCTGCTGTATACTCCGACGAGCCAAACGCCGGACGCGAGTGCCACCGCGATCAACGCTGCGGGCGAAATCGTCGGATGGATCGGCGGAGTCTATGCCTGTGGGTTTAAAGGCGCAGTGTTTCATGGAAGCGGTGCGACCGTCTTGCCGAACGACGAGTACGCGGTCGACGTGAACGACAACGGCACCATCACCGGGTTTGCCAATGCCGTCGGTGTCGGAGGCTGCAATGGTGAAAGTACCGCGTACGAATACCATCCGACCCGATCGCTTCCGTTTCCCGCGAACGAAGCGGGCGTCGGCGGCGTGATTCCGACCGACATCGGCGACGATGGAACGATTGTCGGGTCGTACGACTACTGCAACGTTGGAAGCAATGGATGCGACATCGGAGGAAACTTCGAATGCACCTTTCGGCGCGTCGACGCGTGCGGTTTCGCGGGGTACGTCTACCGCAATGGCGTCGCGACCAGTATTTATAGCCCTCGGGCGGACGATGCGTGTCTCGCGCTCAATGCGATCAATCGGCGCGGCGAAATAGTGGGCATGGTGTGCCGGGCGACGTATCATAGCGAGCCGACTCGCGCGGTTATTGTCGACGGGCCGCGCGTCGTCGACCTTAATTCACTGCTGCCGGCGAACTGCTCCTTAGTGCTGCGCGACGCCACCGACGTTAATGCCCGCGGCGTCATCGTCGGAACGGCTACCGTGCGGGGCGCGCTGCATGGTTTTATGCTGCTCCCCCGCGTTTGACAAGCGCATTTTGGCATGGTACAGTCGTTCGAACCTACTCATTCTTCGTTAACCGAGCTGCGAAAGGAGGCACGATGATCGTCACTACGTGGAATCCCAACGTCGCGCCGCAATGCGGCGGCGGGTCGATGCAATTTGGACCTCCGGTCCTTCGACGTCGCGTGCTACGCACGCTGCGCTCAGGATGACATCTTGAGTGCCGCTAGCCGCGGATAGAAGTTCTGGAGGCCTCCGAAATCGACTCGGGGGCCTTTTCATTTCACTCTTCACCTTTTGAAAAAAGAGGCGAATCATGGAACTTTGGCTCGAAGCCGAGATCCGGATGCGCCGTGACGACGCCATGGAAACCGCCCGCCGCAGCCGGCTGATACGCCTTGCGGAGAGCGGCCGAAGTAAAAGCGTTCGCACGCGCATCGCCGACGGCGCTCAAGC
>JAFAHZ010000059.1 GCA_019236975.1 Vulcanimicrobiota bacterium
GATCGTGCGCATGGGTCTGGATCGCGACGAGGTGCGTTTGGTGCGCAAGCGGGTCGACTCGACGCATTGGAAACGGCATCTTCCAACCACCGCGATGCTTACCAGCACGGCGATCAACGAATTTTACTTGAGGCCGGTCGATTATTAATCGCGACCCGCTGCCGCCGGCGTTTTTTCCGGTTGGATTGAATCTCGAAGGCCGCGATTGCGTCGTGATCGGACCGCCCGAGGATCACGAAGCCGTCGAAAAGACGAAAGCGCTCGAAGAAGTCGGCGCTAAGGTGCGCCGGCTGCACGACGCCGCCACCTTGCGCGATGAAGACGTCGCGGACGCATTCTTCGTGATCTCGACGCCGCTGGATGCCGCGCTTTCGGCGCGCTTGCGGGCGCTTGCCGATCGCCATCGTTTCCTGCTGTGCTGCATCGACCAACCTGCGTATGGGTTCGTCGCCATGCAATCCATCGTCAAAGCGGGGCCCGCGCGGGTAACTGTGTCGAGCGGTGGCGTCTCGCCGGCAGTCAGCAAGCGTTTGCGCGTCGCAATCCAGAGGGCGCTCGACGCCAAGTTCGTGCGCTTCCTCGACGCGCTGCGCGCAAAGCGCAACGTAAATCGCGCCCTGGACGATGCCGAGGCGCGCAAAGCGGCCGGTCGCGAAGCCGCCAAGGGATTCGAGGTCGAAATCAGCGTACGCTATCCCGCGTGGTTCGAATAAGATGGCGTCGTTAGAGATCGTTACGATCGGCACCGAGCTGCTGCTCGGGCATTTGGTCGACACCAATTCCGCGTTCGTCGCAAGCGCGCTCGCCGATATCGGCGTCGACGTTTATGCGAAGCACTCCGTCGGCGACAATCCGCAACGTTTGGAAGCGATGCTGCGCGGCGCGCTGGATCGTGCGGACGGCGTCATCACGACCGGCGGTCTAGGACCTACGGTCGACGATCTCACGAAAGAGGCCGTGTCGGCAGCGACTGGGACGCGACTCGAGCTGCATCAGCCTTCGCTGGAAGCGATTGAGGCGCGATTCGCGATGATGGGCCGCACCATGAGCGAGAACAATCGGCGCCAGGCAATGCTGCCGGTTCCGGGCGTCGTGCTCGAAAATCCGCACGGGACCGCACCCGGTTTCGTGGCGCTGCGCGAGGACGGGAAATTCGTCGCCGGTATGCCGGGCGTCCCGCGCGAGATGCACGCGATGATGATCGAGAAGCTGGTTCCATGGCTGCTCGAACGGTTTGGGCTGCGGCAAACGATAACCGCGCGCACGATTCATACGATCGGGATCCCGGAATCAGAGCTCGACCGCCGCATCGAAGATCTTTTCCGTAAGCTTGAAAATCCAAAGATCGCCGTACTCGCGCACGGCGGCCGCTGTGACGTGAAGATCATGGCGAAAGCGGAGACGCGCGAAGCGGCGCTTGCGTTGATCGCTCCGGTCGAGCGTGACGTCCGCGAACGGATCGGTTACGGCATCTACGGAGTCGACGATCAAACGATCGAAAGCGCGATCGTCGACGTGCTGAAGCGGCGCAAAGCGACGATTGCGACGGCCGAATCGTGCACGGGCGGCGCGATCTCCGACGCGCTCGTCCGCGTTCCGGGCGCGTCGGCGGTATTTCGCGGTGGCGTCGTTGCCTATAGTGACGACGTCAAGCGCTCGTTGCTCGACGTCCCGGCACAAACGTTGCGCGATCATGGATCGGTGAGCGTCGAGACCGCGATCGCAATGGCGCGCGGTGCGCGGCGCCGGCTCGGTGCCGACATCGCGATTGCAACGACGGGAGTTGCCGGACCGACAGGGGGAACCGAAGAGAAACCCGTCGGGCTCGTGTGGTTCGCGCTGGTTGCCGACGGCGAGCCGCGTACGTATCGGGCGACGTTTCCCGGCGATCGGCGCGACGTACGCGCGCGCGCCACGATGGCGGCGCTTTCCGCGATTTGGCGTTACCTCGAGCGCGCCGACACCAGCGTTCCGATAACTCCGTTCATGGCCGAGGCTAAGCGCTGAAGGTTCTCGTTACCGGCGGAGCCGGCTACATCGGTTCCGAGCTTTGCCGGCAGCTCGTCGCGCGTGGCGATAGCGTGCGCGTCGTAGACCGGTTCTTTTTCGGGCGCGATCTCCCGGCCGGACTCGAAAAGGTCGAGTTCATTGCGGGTGACGTGCGCGATATTGACGAGGGTTGGCTCGACGGTGTCGACGTCGTCAGTCACCTGGCGGGGCTTTCAAACGATCCGACGGCCGAGTACGATCCGCGCGCAAATTGGGAGATGAACGCAATCGCGACCGAACGGCTCGCCGCCGCGTGCAAACGCGCCGGCGTCCGCCGGCTCATCTTCGGATCGAGCGCGTCGATCTATGACGGCATCGGCCCGGGGATGTACGACGAAACCGCCGAGGTGCAGCCGCGCGGCGCCTATTCGCTCTCCAAGCGTTACGGTGAAGAAAAGCTGCTTGCGGCCTCCGACGAGCGCTTCACGCCCGTAATCTTGCGGCAAGGGACCGTGTACGGCTACAGTCCGCGCATGCGCTTCGATTTGGTCGTCAACACCTTCGTAAAAGACGCCGCCGTATTTGGCAAGCTCTTCTTGCACGGCGGCGGATGGCAGT
>JAFAHZ010000068.1 GCA_019236975.1 Vulcanimicrobiota bacterium
GACGGCGTGGCGCTATACGTCGTCGAATTTTGCGCGCCGACCCTGCCCACGGTGAGGGTGAGCTCATCGCCGTTGCCGCGTAAAGCGAGAGTGGGTGCATGGTAGTCGCCGTTAGAGCTGCTCAGCGCGAAGGGCGCGAGCGTCGCGTTCTCACTCGCTCCGCCGCCGCCGGCGACTTGCGATGCGCTCAGTTGTATACCGGCCGTATAGCCTGCCGGGCTCTTCCCGTCGAAGTCGAGCTCGACGCTGTCGGTTGTCTTGCTGACTTGCACGCTGGATGCCGGGGTGCCGCCGTTGAGGGACATCAGGGTATGCCCGCTTCCTCCGTTTTCACTGACGCTCACGGCGATCGGGTTGGCAAGCGGATCGCTCGAACCGGCGGTAATAGGGTTGCCGCCATAGTCTTGCGGATCTATGACGATCGCTACGTGCTGCGCCGAACCGTTCGCAGTCAGGACGATGGTGGCCGGGTTGCCGCCCAACGACGCGACGACGCCGCCCAAGAATATGGTTTTCTCGTTCTTCGTTCCGGCGACGATCGCCTGATTGAGCAGTTGGCCGATTCCTAAAAGATGCGCGCCTGCGAAGCTTCCGCCGGAGGGAGCGGCGTCGTACGTCATCGCGACCAGGTCGTCGGTCGTGGTTCCGGAGGGCGGAAGATTGAGTTTTGCCGTGCAGGTTCGCGGAAACCCGGTTTGCCCTCCGCACGCGGGCGAACCCGAAGAAATATCGGTGGCGCTTTGGGCGATCACGTTCGCAGGAGTGTGCGCGGCGCCGTGCCGATAGACTTGCGCGAGCAACCCGTTACTGCTGGGCGAAACGAACTCGGGGCCACGGTTCCGCCGGCGAGCGATATGATGACGGTGAGGGCCTGCAATAATCACACGCAACGTCATCGCTGTGCCGTTCGATCCGGTCCCCTGACTCGGGATAAGGGCGGTTGCGTGCGTGCCGCATCCGCCAAGCGCAACGATCAAAACAATCGCAATCGTGCAGAGCTTGCGCATGAGTACGCCCCCATTACGTTGCAACGAACTGCAATCCTACTTTAACGGGCAGCCGGCGATAAGTATAAATCCGAATAAAAATCAATAAGTATAAAGCGCGAGCGTCGAAGGTCTTCCTAAGAAGACGTTGCATGCCATCTTTGCGGCACGCACGCGCGTGGACGCGTCAATTTCGCACACAACTAATGAGGACGCAAACGCATGAAACGATTTTCGTTACGCCGTCCGTTGGTTGCACTCGGCTTGGCACTCGGCTTTGCTTTCGGCCAGGGAACGTGGACACTGGCCGGAGTCACCGGGAACCTCGCCGGAACCGTTCGCGATACTGCTGGAGCGCCTGTCGCCGGAGCGAGCGTACAGGCCATCTCACCGTCGCAAACGGCCAACGCCACTACGGATGCGCAAGGTCACTTCATCATGCTCTCGCTCGCACCCGACACCTATACCGTCACCATAACGAAGACGGGATTCCAAGCTGCTTCGTTTCCCGGCGAAGTCGTCTTCGCCGACCAAACGCAGCAAACGACGTACACGATGGCGCAAGCGCTGAAGACGATCGCGCACGTCACGGCTGCCGGAGCCGGAAACTTAGTGAAGTCCGGCGTCGGGGGCGACCTCTATAACGTCAACTCCGCGCAAGCCACGGCAGCAGCTGCCTTGGGCGGCGGCGGTAACCTCAACAACGCCTATTCGGCGCTTGCGACGGTTCCCGGTCTGCAAGTCAATCAAGGCGGTCTCGGCTGGACCTTCAACGCCAGCTACGTTCGCGGCCAAAACCAGTACTACACCGGCTATGAATACGACGGCATTCCCGTCAATCGCGCGTTCGACAACTACAACTCTTCGACCGAGTCGAGCCTCGGTTTGCAAGAGCTGCAGGTCTACACCGGCGGCGGACCGGCATCCGTCTCCTCGTCGGGCACCGCAGGCTTCATCAACCAGGTGATCAAGACGGGTACCTTCCCGGGATACGCAACGGCAAGTCTCGGCATCGGTACGCCGCAGTTCTATCACCAAGCGCAAGTTGAGTTCGGCGGCGCAACGCCGGATCGCAACTTTAGCTGGTACGTCGGTCTGAGCGGTTACGATCAAGCGTTCCGCTACGGCGATCAAAACAACCTCGCCGGCAACTATAACACTCCCAACGGATACCTCAATGGTGCCGCGACGATTCAAACGGGCATTGGCTACACGGCCAGCCCGTCGTCCACCGGTCAAGGCGTGAAAGCGGCGTGTCCTATCGGCGCACCGCCTCCGCCTGGGTCGACGCTTCCGCAAGGCTGTTGGGAATTCTACAATGGCATGGCGGGCGGCCCGTCGATCGTTACGGATCGTGAAAACGTCATCAACGCGCACTTCGGCATTCCGAAGCACAACGGTCTCCGCGACGACGTGCAGGTGATGTGGAGTGGGTCGGCGCTCAACAACGGCGAGTACGGATCGCTCTCCGACATCGGCTCTAGTCCGAACCAGTTCTTCTACTCGTGGTACACGCACTCTGCGTACGGTGCGCCGACCTGCGGCGTTCCGGTGGTGGCAGCGGCTTGGGCCGGGCTTACCGTCAACGGGTGCCAAGGCAACCTCGCAATGGTCGGACTTCCGATATGCAACGGAACGACAGGGCCGCTTCAAAAGAAGATCACCTCGATCACGGGCTGCTATCTGCCCTACGCCGACCAGGTCGTCTATAACCTCCCATTCGGCACGCCGATCGCATCGAGCGCCACGAACTTCACCGCACCGACGATCTACGCGGCGCCCGATACACCAAGCCATCTCTACGGGCAAAACATCAATCCGTACGACGAGCTCGGCACGTACATGAACGATACGGGCATCACCAAGCTGCAGTACACGTATGCGTTGAGCAGCGCGGCATATCTTCGTGCGTACGGGTACACGCTGTATTCGGACTGGCTTCAAAACGGACCGGTATACGGCGCCAGCCAGCCCGTGCCCGGCTTGGGGCCAACCGTTCCATCGCTGCCTTCGGCACAGTACGATCTCATGACGCACACGCTCGGCGGAGCGCTCGACTTCAACGATCAAGTCGACGACCAGAACTTGGTCGGCGCGAGCTACAACTACACGCAAGCCAGCGTCATCCGGTTCAACAACAGCTCCGCTTTGGGGGCCCCACTCGCGGGCTTTGGTCAAGGCGCTCCGACGCCGATCGGGTATATGGCCAACGGTACCTGTTACGATCCGACCACGGGTCAGCCGGTCCCGTGCCTCTCGAGCACGGCGTACGACACCCAGCTGACCTTCACGACGTCTTCGGGAAAGACGGAGAGTTGTGCCACGAACTTCAATCCCGCGTGTTTTCTGCATCATCCGTGGACGAGCAACGCGGTAGTAGGTCCAACCGGCTTCGCGCCGGCCAATAGCCCCGCAGGCAAAGCGGGCGCGACGTGGGATTCGCTTTGGAACGGCGACGTCACCGGCTCCCTGAACGCCGTGCGGCCGCGGTTCCAAAACGCATCGATCAGCGATCAATGGCGGCCCAACGACCGCTTTTTGATCAACGCTTCACTCCGATACGACAACTTCACGTACATCCTGCCGAATTCGGCGGGGCCGGCGGATGCGTTCTATGCCAATATGTCGGCGAACTACACCTGTGTTCAGGCGTCGACGAATCAGGCGTTCCTGGTGCCGCTCGCTCCCGGTCAGACGCCGCCTGCGCCAGCGCAGTACGTCGTCGGTGACTGTAACAAAGGCGTCGACGCGCTGACGGGTATCAAGAACGCGTCCGGTTGGGTGCATCCCAACGGTACGACTCAGGACGGCGTAACCGCGCCGAACTTCACCGCTTCTTCGCCGGGCTCGTATTCGCTCGACTACTGGCAGCCGCGGTTCTCCGCAACGTACACCGAATCGCCGGATACGGTCTGGCGCGTGTCGGCGGGCGAATACACTCAACCGCCGATTTCCGCGAGCGTCCAATACCTCAGCGCTTCGGGTGACGACCGGTCCGTGTGGAACAACACGATGAACCTCGGGTTCTACTCGCCGTTCCACCCGATTCCGGGCATCAAGTCGTCGCAGTACGATTTGTCGTACGAACGCCACATCACCGGTACGGACATGAGTCTCAAGGTCACCCCGTTCTACACGTGGGTGAACAACTGGCAGCAGCAGACCTTCATCGGTGCGGGCTTCGTTACGCAAGTCCCCGTCGGCGTGAACCGCGACTATGGTCTCGAGTTCCAGTTTACTAAAGGCGACTTCAACCGTAACGGACTGTCGGGACTCTTCAGCTTTACGTACACGAACTCCAAAGTGAAGTTCCAAAACACCACTTTGAGCAACGGTGGCGTCATTCCGAACACGACGATCGCCCTCAACCAAGTCATCTCGCAATACAACGCGTTGACGAAGGCCGGCGGCGGTTCGGCGTGTTACGAAGCCGGGTCGCCGGCCGCGTGTAACGCGAAGCCGATCTGCCAAAGCGCTACCGGAGGGACGGTTCCTTGCGGTACGGCTGGAGCGCATATCGCGTTCACGGCGATCTCGAATCCGTACTACAATCAACCGACTCAGGGGGCGCTCGATCCCAACGGCTGGTACGATCCGTACTCAAACGCGATCGCGCCAAATCTGAACGGATCGGTTACGAGCTACATATCGCCGGCGGAAGCCTCACTCATCCTGAACTACCGTCACGATAGGTGGGCCGTCACTCCGAGCGTTCAATGGCAAGCCGGCGGTTTCTACGGAAGCCCGTTGGACATCAACGGTTACGATCCGCGCGCTTGCGCGCTGAACTCTGTCACCACCGGCATCACGAAATTGTCTCCCTCAACCAATCCGCTGCAGTGCAACGTGAATACGGTGTTTGCGCCGGGTCTCGGCCCGCTAGGCTACTTCTACATTCCCAATCCACAGACGGGGCACTTCTCCGCCATCGGATCATACGAGAATCCGAGCCTGATGACCGGTAACCTTCAGGTCACCTACGACGTCAGTCCTAAGATCAAGCTGACGTTCACCGGAGCGAACCTGTTCCGTTACTGCTTTGGCGGATCTGCCGAGCCGTGGACGGCCGTGTACGGTCCTTCGCCATCGGCCTGCTCGTACGGAGCGGCCGGCGGTGTGCTCAACTCGTCGCTCTATCCGGCGAACTGGTACAACGGTACGGGCATCACCGACCGTAAAGCCAACGCCGGCGTCGCCACGCCTTGGACGCAGAGCTACACGCCTGGCACCAACAACCTGGGTGCCCTCGGCGGTAACTGGATCCCGTACAATTTCTTCCTCAACGCGCAAATCAAGATCTAAGCCGCTCCTCGGCTAATTGGAAGCCCCCGCCGAGATTTCGGCGGGGGCTTTTCTGGCGACATAAAATTATGTAAAACTGGCGGAAACGCCAGTCGGACGGGGAGCCGATTCACTCTTCCCCGAACCACGATAGATGCAACTTCGCCAATCGCCGCCGGTCGCCGAGGAAGCCGATTTTGCGTTAACGTATCGCTTCGGCCCATACTTCTTAGACGTTGCGCACCGGCGACTGTTTTCCGGCTCCGACGTAAAGACGCTGCCGGAGAAACCGTTTCAGGTGTTGACGCTGCTCTTGGAAGCCGACGGGAAAGTCGTCGAGCGTCACACATTTTTCGAGCGGCTCTGGCCCGGCGATCCGGTGGGCGACGCGAACTTGACCCAACATATTTTTATGTTGCGCGGTCTGCTCGGCGAACACGGCGGAGACAACGAATACGTCCTCACGGTTCCCGGTAAGGGCTACCGGCTGGCGATGCCGTCGGAGAAGAAACTCGGGTTAGCAATGAAAGGGTCGTGCGAGCGCTGCGGCCGCGTGCTCAAGCCGTTGGACGAAGCGTACATCTGCTCGTACGAATGTACGTTTTGCCCCGTATGCAGCGACGCGATGGCGCGCATATGTCCGAACTGCGGCGGCGAGCAAGTAGCTAGACCCCGTCGGTGATCCGCAGCCGCAGCACGTACTTGTTCGGCCCCTTTCGGCTGGACACGACGCGGCGCATTCTCTACTCCGGTTCGGTTCCGACGCCGATTCCCGAACGGCTCTTTCAGATTCTTCTGGCACTCGTGCAGGCAAACGGCTCCGTCGTTGCACGCGAAACGCTGGCCCAGCAAGTGTGGGGCGACGAAGGCGTTACCGACACCAACGTCAACCAGCACATCTATCTGCTGCGGCTGCTCCTGGGCGAACGAAGGGGCGAACGATCGTATATTATCACGATTCCCGGCGAAGGCTATCGTTTTGCTGCGCCCGTGAGCGTCGCACCGGAAGATGAAGAACAGCTCGTCGAAAATGCGGTTCGCTCTGCCGAGCGGGTCTTCGACGTCGGCAACGATTTGTTTTCGTTCTATTGCCGTGGAAGTTATCTCCTGGAACGACGCACGGCCGTGGCGTTCCGCGCGGCCGCAGATGCCTTTGAGGAAGCGCTGCGCATCGACCCAGATTATGTTCCCGCGCTAATCGGCTTGGCCCGAGCTCACACGCTGCTCGCTACCTATTGGCACGTGTCGCCCCAGACTGCGTTTCCGAAAGCTCGCGCGGCTATCGATCGCGCACTCCGGCGCGATCCTCGGTCCTCGATGGCGCACGCGGTTCTTTCCGGCATTCAGCTTTTCTTCGATTGGGATTGGGCTCGTGCCAAACGCAGCATGCTGACCGCGCTGACGCTCAACCCGCAATCGACGATCGTACGGACCGTCGCAGCCTGGTATTACGTCTGCCGGAACGACATGGAAAAAGCGCTGTCCGAAGCGCGTCAGGCGCTTGTCGTCGAGCCGGCCTCGCTCACCTTACAGCTCTTGATGGCGCGAGTGCTCGTTCACTCTGGCGACTATCGCCGTGCGATTGGGGAAATGACCAACATTCTCGCCGCCGACGCGCAGTTCTACGCGGCGCGCCGCTATCGCGCACAAGCATACATTCTTGCGGGGGATCCGCAGGCCGCAATCGACGATTTGCAGACGCAACCGTCGGACCCCGAAGAAGACTTGAGTTTTCGCTTGCCGTTGATGGCTCGTGCCTACGCGCAGCTCGGCGATTCTCGTGCGAGAGAGATTTACGAGCAGCTGCGGTCGCGCAGCAAGACGGAGTATATCACTCACTGGAACGTTGGACTCGTTGCGGCCGCCCTGGACCGGTGCGACGAAGCCGTGCACGAGCTGCAGAGCGCGCTGCGTGAGCGGGAGTCCACGCTGCTGCTTTTGCGAACGCTCCCTTGGTTCGAGCCGGTCATGCGGCGTCCCGAAGTCCGAAAGATTCTTCGCGAGGTTGGGCCTTAGCGGTTGCGTCGGGGGGCAATGCGAGGCGATTTCACCCGGTCGACCGGATTGTTGTCGAGGATGCCGTCCGTGGCGGCTCGCTCGAGGCAAACGTGCAAGAAGCGATGGACTTGCCCGATCGTGGCCGAGCGCAGCGGGTTGCCGTTGGCGCCACCGTCGATTGCGAGCTGCTCGTAAAGCCACTCTAAGCGCCGTGGACCGAGTTCTGCGAGCGGCACCGATCCGATGTACGGCACGACTTGGTTTCGTGCCAGCGTACGGTATCTCGCGTACGTGTTGGACGCAAGATCGCCCTTTCGCAGCTCTAGCCAGCGTTCGACGTACTCGGCGGTGGTCGGTTTCTGC
>JAFAHZ010000120.1 GCA_019236975.1 Vulcanimicrobiota bacterium
CCGTGAGCGAGGTCGGCTTCGGCCTCTGGACCACGTCGACGGGCTGGTGGGGCGACAAGACCGACGACGACGCCGTCGCCATGCTGCAGCGCGCGTTCGATGCGGGGATTACCTTCTACGACGCCGCCGACACCTACGGCAATGGCCGCAGCGAAGAGCAACTCGCCAAAGCCTTCGCGGGGCGACGCGACCGCGTCGTGTACGCGACCAAATTCGGCTACGATTTCTACTCGCCGCAGAACGCCGAGAAGCGGCGCGGGCAGTTCGAACTGCCGCACGACTTCTCTCCGGCATTCGTTCGCAAGGCCCTCGAGGAGTCGCTCCGCCGCCTGCAGACCGACTACGTCGACATCTATCAAATGCACAACGCGCGCATGGCGCAAGTCGACGACGACGCACTCTGGGAACTGTTGGAATCGTTCAAGCGGGAAGGCAAGATCCGCATGTACGGCGTCGCGCTCGGTCCGGCCATCGGCTGGCTGTACGAGGGCGTGGATGCGGTCGAGCGGCGCAACGTCGCGACGCTGCAGATCATTTGGAACATCCTCGAGCAGTATCCGGGCGACGCGCAGATCCGCGCCGCGTACGATGCGAACGCCGACACCGGCTACATGATTCGCGTGCCGCATTCGAGCGGCATGCTGGAAGGCCGCTACACGGAGAGCACCGAGTTTCCGCCCAACGATCACCGGCGCCACCGCCCGCGCTCGTGGCTGATCAACGGCATCCAGAAAGTCGAGCAGCTCCGGTTTTTGGAACGGCCCGATCGCACGCTCGGCCAAGCGGCGATCCAATGGTTATTGGCGGAGCCACGCGTGATGACGGTGCTGCCGAATATCTACGACGACTCCCAGCTCGCCGAGTTTGCAGCCGCCCCCGATGCGCCTGGACTCACCGAAGAGGAGCTCGAGCGGATTTCGGTGCTGTACGCCAAGAACTTCGGCATCGAGGAACCGCCGATGGCGTTCAAAGGCACGATGTCCCGCGAAACGAGCAGCGTTTAATGAGCAAGCACGAGAGCGTTCTGACGCAGCACGCGCCAAAACCGATCGGACCGTACAGCCAAGCCATTTTGAGCGGTCACGAGTTGTACTGCAGCGGGCAGATTCCCATCGATCCGCACACCGGCGAGATCGTGTCCGGCGACGTAGCCGCGCAAGCCGAGCGCGCCATCGAGAATCTCGGTGCGGTGCTGTGCGCTGCGGGCTACACCTTCGCCGAAGTGGTGAAGACGACGCTCTACCTCGTGGACATGAACGATTTCGCGGCGGTGAACGCCGTGTACGAAAAACACTTCGGTTTGGCGAAGCCCGCTCGTTCTACGGTTGCGGTGGCGGCGCTGCCGCGCGGCGCGCGCATCGAAATCGACTGCATCGCCCGCGCATAATCAGCACTGTTTTCCTTGCGCGCCGGCCGCGCCGAGCGCGAATCCGCCGTCGGTCTTTCCGCCGGTGCCGCCGTTTCCCGGCGGCGTTCCGGCCGATCCGTTACCGCCGGCAAAACCGGCTCCCCATGCGGTGCCGCCGTTGGGATACATGGCTTCGAACAGACCGTTGTCGTGCCACGCTCCCGCGTTGCCGCCGTCGACGCCGGCCGGCGGCGGTGTCGGGCAGAAGCCGCCTTGTACCGGTGCGAGCCAGGAGCTTCCGCCGCTGCCGAAGCCGCCGATCGTCACTTTGAGACCCCAAGTTTTGACGACGTCTTTTGCGTTCGATCCCTTCGGCAGCACGAGCGTCAAGCTTCCGCCGTCACCACCCTTGACGAGCGTTCCCGGCGCGACGCCGTACAAGTATGCCGGCGGCGTGTTACCACCGGTCCCGCCAAAAAACTCAATCGACGGGATTTGACCTTTCTTTCCGTTGGTACCGCGTTCGCCCCCGAGCGCAAGATTGATGGTGGCCGAACCGCCGTGGCCCGTTGTGAGCGGAGTTTTCGAAAGCACCGAGTATCCGGCGCCGGCTGCGAACTGTCCCTCGACACCGTCGAGCACGAGGGTCGACGCGTTACCGCCGTCGCCGGGCGTTTCGACGAAACTCTTCGGTTTCGGTTTTTTCGTGGTGACGCTGATGTCACCGCCCTCGCCGCCGGCGCCCATCGTCACCTCGATGTCAGACGCATCGGGACTCGATGCCGTACCGTCCAGCTTCCAGCCGATACGCTCTTCGTAAACGTAGCCGCCGTCGCCGCCGCTCCCCGCTTGGACGCGAACGTCGTTGCCGACGATCTTTCCGACGGTGACGTCGATCTTGCCGCCCTTGCCGCCGGTTCCGGCGATGACGCTGTAGGTCGTGCCCTTGCGCGCAGGCACCTTACTTACCGACTTGCCCGTGCCGCCGGGAGCGGCAATTAAAGAGATCCCGAGGTTGAGCGTGTCGGGTCTCGATGCCGAGATGTCGGAGTGTCCGTGCGCTTTGGCAATGGCGTCTGCGTCTTCGATGGCCTTCGTCGACCCGATTTCAATCGATCCGCCGTTGCCGCCGTTACCATCGGCGTAATGACTGCCGTTCAATCCGTGCTCTAACGCGAGCTTCACGCCGGATTGAAAAACCACGAGGCAGTGCTGTCCCTCCGGCGGCTTTCCGCTCGCGGACAGTTCGAGATTGACGCCTCCTCCGGGAATCCATTGCGCGTCGCCGGCAACGAAAACGTTGCACGCGCTGACGACGTTGGGCATCGGCGACGGCGCGTTTCCCGCTGCGGGAAACGTCTCCCAGCGGAGCAGAGCGGTTTTACCGAGCGTAAAGCTCGGCGTGATGAAGGCCACCGTGACGCCGGGATAGACGATCAGCGCGCCGTCGACGGTCGCAGACTTACTGGCGAAGACGTAGAGATTCTCCCTGACGGTAAACGCTTTACCGGCGGGAACCGAAAACGTCTCTTCGTTAACGACGCCGCCGAGGGTAGCGTTCGGCTCCGGATGGCGCGCTTGGGTGCGCGCGTTCGGAAGCAGCGCCGACGGTACGTTCGCGGCCGTGCACGCAGCCAGAGCGAGTAACAACCACGCGAAAAGGACGGAGGACTGCCGCTTCACCGATGGGCCCTCCCCGCGGTTAGGGCTGGGCAGTACCCGTTTGGAGCTTCTGCACTTCTTCCTGCGCGATGCGCGCCACATCGGGATCCAGCGACTGCTCGGCGACCTTGAGCTGATCCAGCGCGAGCGTCGTATTCCCCTGCGCGGCATAGGCCACCGCCAACAGGTAGCGGATCCGGCCATCTTGCGGTGCGGCCGCGACGCCTTTGAGAAGCGCGGATTGTGCCAGCGCATAGAGCCCATTGTGTTCGTAGTCGATGCCGAGATCGACGTAGGCCTCCGGGATGTACGGGCCGACGACGGTCGCGTCGACGTAGTACTTGACCGCGCGCTTCCAATCGCTGCGCGCGTCGGCGAGATAGCCGAAGTTCACGAGCGCTTCGGGACGCTCGGGCTCGAGCTTATGCGCTCGGGCGAGTACCGGTTCGGCGCGATCGAGCAAGCCGTCTTGCAGCAGCGTCGCACCGAGGTTGTTTTGGCACGTATAGTTCGCCACGTCGAGCTGCAGGCAGCGCTCGAACTGACGGCGCGCCTCGGCATAGCTGTGCATGTCGAGATACGCAAGGCCGAGGCCGTTGAGCGCCGTCAACGACGTCGGGTCGCTGTCGAGCGCTCGCATGAAGTACTGCATCGCTAATGACGGCTCGTGCAGCGCGGCGTAGATCTGGCCCACTTCGGCCTGAATTGGCGCGTCGACGGGGTTGGCGCGCGCCAGCGCCTCCATTTCGTTGCGATACATCGGCAGGTCGCCCTTACGCACGTGCATCGCAACGAGATCTTTGACCGAATCGGTTCCCGGCAGCGCGGCATCGAACTGGGTAATCGCGTCGTCGATGCGATTCTCCGTCGCGTACACGACGCCGAGACGATTGTGCGTCTCTTTGTCGTGCGGATTCATTCGGAGTAAGCGCTGGTAGACGGCCTCGGCTTTCGCGAACCGCCCTTGACGGTAGTACAGGTCGCCGAGGAAGCGAGCGGGTTCGACTTCGTTGAGGTGCGAGGCGACGTAGAGTTCCAGGTCGCGCACGGCCGCGTCCATGTCGCCGGCAGCGATGTGCTCGCGCGCGCGCCGGATCGCACCCTGCGGATCGGATGCAAAATCGGGAGCGAAAATCTGATCGGGATTGGTGTTCAGGCGCGTTTGGGCCGCGCACGGTTGGGCCGTCAGCACAAAGGCGAAAGCGATGAGAGCGAGGCCGAGGCAACGGGGCATGCTCACCTCTAGTATAACGCCAACTTCCCCGAAGTGTGACGCCTTCCGGCGGAACGCCGGCTACTTGACGAGGGGCAGTACGTTGCTCGGGGTCAGCGGATAAAAAGTCATCAAGAGAATGGCCAGCAGGCAGACGGCGGCGCTAGCCCACGCGAGCGGCACGAACGGCCTCGCGTCGTGGGTCCGGTGCTCGCCCCGCTCGTACATTGCCCGAATCACTTTCGCATATGCGTACAGCGAGATCGCCGTGCCCACGATCAGCAGCGCCGCCAGCCACGTGAATCCGCTGCCGACGGCGGTGGCCAGGATCAGGATTTTTCCGAGGAAGCCTGCCGTCGGCGGTAAGCCCGCCATCGCGAGCAGGAAGAACGTCATCGCGGCGGCGAGCAGCGGACGTCTGCGACCGAGGCCTCGATAGTTGCTCAGGCGCGAGCCTTCCTCGCTTTCGGTCGAAAGCGCGGCCGCTACGGCGAACGCCCCTAAATTCATGAAAGCGTACGCCGTCAGATAGTAAATCGCGTAGCGCAAGCCGAGCGGCGTTCCGCCCGCGAGCGCGGCAAGGATGTACCCGACTTGAGCGATACCGGAGTAGGCGATCAAACGCTTGAGATCGTGCTGCGCGAGCATTCCCACGTTGCCCGCGATCATCGATAGGCCGGCCAAGATCCACACCGGCAGCAGCAAACGGTCGGCGATCGGCGACGGCAGCGCGGCGTACGCGAAGCGCGCGAGAACGGCAATCGTCGCCGCTTTCGTTGCGACGCTCATATAGGCCGTCACCGGCAACGGCGCGCCCTCGTATACGTCGGGAGTCCACGTGTGAAACGGCACCAGGCTGAGCTTGAACGCCAGACCGATGAAAAACATGCACGCGCCCATGACGAACAGCGGATCGTTCGCGAGGATGGGATTGACGAGATCGCTCAACAGCACGCTTCCGGACGCGCCGAACAGCAGCGCCATGCCGAAGAGCATGAAACCGGATGCCGTCGAGCTGAGGATGAGATACTTCAGCGCGGATTCGCGCGCGCTTTTCCGGTCGACCAGGCCGCAGAGGCAATAGAGGCCGAGCGACAGCAGCTCCAGACCCAAGAAGATCATCATGAGGTTGGCCGCACCGGCCATCAGCATCGCACCGCAGGTGCTCCATAGCAGCAGCGCGGTCGTGCCGCCCACGCGCGCTCGCGGACCGATCGAACCGTACAGAATGAGGGAGCCGGCGGCCGCGACGAGGACGATCTCTTCAAACACGGTCGTGAATCCGCCGGTCATGAAGCTGCCGAAGAACGCATTGTAGTCGTGACCGAACTGCGCAGCCGCGAACACGGCAGCCGCGGCGCATCCGGCCAAACCCACCCCGATGGAAACGTAGCGTTCGACGGACTCAAGCGCGACAAGATCGGCGAGCAACACGACGAGCGCTGTGACGGCGACGATCGCAACCGGAATCACCGCGTTCCAGTCCGCTTGCGTGAACGGTATCTCCACTTTATACCGGGCCCTTCGCAGCGCTCAGCGCGGTAGTGACGGCCTGCATGACGGCGTGCGGCTGTACGCCGAGCACCAGCAGCGCTGCCAGCAGCGGCGCGACGGCCAGGCCTTCGAGCCACGTTAGGTCGTTGCGCACCGGTAAATCTTCGACCTCCGGTCCGTTCATCACGTCTTGGAAGAGCCGCAGCATGTACGCCGACGCGAGCACGATGGCGACCAGCGCGACGATTGCCGGCCAGACGAATCCCGCTTGCCACACCCCAATGAGAATGACGATCTCGCCCACGAACCCGGCCAATCCCGGCAGCCCGAGTGCCGCGAGTGCCGCAATGCAAAACGCTCCGGCGAGTCGCGGATTCGCGCGGCCGAGGCCGCCCAACCGTACCAGCGAGCGCGTATCCTCGCGCTGCTCGACGTAGCCGATCACGAGGAAGAGCGCCGCCGAGAAGAGGCCGTGCGCGACGATATAGACGAGCGCGCCCTGCAAAGCGATCGGATTGCGCGAAGCGATCGCGATCACGATCAAGCCAAGGTGCGACAGCGACGAGTACGCGACGATACGCTTGGCATCGGGCTGCACCAGCGCGACCAGCGCCCCGTACACCAGCGAAATCGCACCGAGGACGACGAGCACTCCGGCGCTTTGCGCGACGTACTCAGGCATGAAGGCCAGCGCGATCGCGATGAAACCGTAGAGGCCGGCCTTCGATTGGACCGCCGAGACGACCGCCACCATCGGTGACGGCGTATCTGCGTACGTCGGCGGCATCCACGTGTGCAGCGGCCAGACCGGCGTCTTGACCAAGAACGCGAATGCGAAACCGGCGAAAATCCACGTTGCCCATCCGCCCATGACGTGAACGTCCGGGCGCCCGATGACGTCGGTCGAGCCGAAGATGACGCCGAACGCCGCCGTCGCCAGCAACAGCGTCAAGCCGCCGGCAAAGTTGTAAATGAAGTAGCGCCACGCCGTCGCCGGATGCGTACCCCAGCCGATCAATCCGAAAAACACCGGCAGCAGCATGAGATCCCAGAACAGGGCGAACGTCAGCAGGTCGCGCGAGAGAAACAGTCCGAGCAT
>JAFAHZ010000147.1 GCA_019236975.1 Vulcanimicrobiota bacterium
CGACGGAACCGTCGTCGCTCGCGACGTATCGGTCGGCCAAACCGTCGCGGCGTCGCTGCAGACGCCGACGCTTTTTGCGATCGCGCAGAACCTTTCTAAGATGCAAGTCGACATCAACGTCGGCGAACCGGATATCGGAAACGTGAAGAGCGGAGAAAACGTCGACTTCACAGTGCTCGCGTTCCCGAATCGCACCTTTCACGGCATCGTTTCGCAGGTGCGAATCAATCCTCAAACGGTAAACAACGTGGTCACGTACGACGTCGTCGTGCTCGTCAACAACTCCGACGGCGCGCTGCTGCCCGGGATGACCGCGAACGCCTCGATCGACGTGGCGAACGCCCAAAACGCCCTGGTCGTGCCGATTTCGGCGCTGCAGTGGAAGCCGGCATTCGCCCATCAGCGCGCCGCCCAAAGTGCGGCGAACGGCACGGGCGCGACGGCCGCCTCCCCGTGGGGTGCTACGTCGCAAGGCGCGCTCGGCGACGCAACGATTACGGCGGGTTCGCAAGGCAGCGTCTTCGTCAAACAAGATGGAAAGCTGCGGCGAGTGCCGGTCACCGTGTCGCTCGTAACGTCGACGCAGGCTGCGGTCGTTCCGGCGGCCGGCGCCGCTCTGAACGCCGGAGATGCAGTGGTGGTTGCGTCCAGCGGCGGCAGCGCGCGCAGCGGTGGCTCGAACGTCAATCGCTCGCCGGCTGCCGGAGCGATGTCGCCCGGCGTGATGCGGGGAATTCACTAGTGCACGTTCTGAGCGTCCGCGACTTGCGGAAGCGGTACGTGCTTGGCGAGAGCGCCGTGCAGGCGCTCGACGGAATCGATCTGACGCTCGAGCGCGGCGAGTTCGTCGCGATCATGGGTCCGTCGGGCTCGGGGAAATCGACGTTCATGCAGATTGCGGGGATGCTCGACACGCCGACGTCGGGCGAGTATCTCTTCGAAGGCGCCGACGTTTCGAGCCTGAATGCCGACGCGCGCGCGGCGATCCGCAGTCGCCGTCTCGGCTTCGTCTTTCAAGCGTACAACTTATTGCCCCGCACGACCGCGCTCGACAACGTCGAACTGCCCATGGTGTACGCCGGCGTCCCCGACGCGCAACGGCGGCAGACGGCGCTCGAGAAGATGACGCTCGTCGGTGTGGACCGCCTGGCCGATCATCACCCCAATCAGATGTCGGGCGGTCAGCAGCAGCGCGTTGCGATAGCGCGCGCGCTCGTCAACGATCCGGCGCTGATTTTGGCCGACGAGCCGACCGGCGCTCTCGACACCAAAACGTCGGCCGACGTTATGCGCATCCTCGCGCGTCTCAACGAAGAACAGGGCAGCACGATTATGCTCGTAACGCACGAGCCGGATATCGCCGCTTACGCCGGGCGCATCGTCACGTTCCGCGACGGCCGCATCGTCGCGGACGTTCGGAACGATCGGAGAGCCGCGTGACGCTTCGGGCAACTTTGCGGCTCGCTCTCGCCGCACTCGTACGCAACAAGGCGCGCTCGCTGCTGACCATGCTCGGGATCGTGATCGGCGTTGCCGCCGTCATCGTGACGGTCGCCATCGGCGCCGGAGCTCGCATCTCGGTGCAGAGTTCGATCGACAGTCTCGGCTCGAATCTGATCGTCGTTCAGCCCGGAAGCGTCACGACGAGCGGGGCGCGCTCCGGTTTTGGCGGGGCGTCGACGCTCACGCCCGCCGACGGCATGGCGATCGCGAGTTTGCCGGGAGTGGCGAGCGTCTCTCCGGTGGTCACCGTGAGAACGCAGGTCGTGGCCGGCGGCAATAATTGGCAAACGACCGTCAGCGGCGTAGCGCCGACGTACACGTTCGTTCGCTTGCAATCGGTTGCGAGCGGACGCTTCTTCTCGCAAAACGAGGTCGCGTCATCGGCAAAGGTTGCGGTCCTCGGACAGACTGTGGTCGATCAGCTCTTCCCGAACGGTGGATCGCCGCTGGGATCGACGATCATCGTTAAGGGAGCGCCGTTCTCCGTGATCGGCGTGATGACGCCACTGGGACAAAGCGCGATGGGTCAGGATCAAGACGACACGGTATTGATTCCATACACCTCCGCAATGGAACGCCTCACCGGCGAGACGACGGTCAATTCGCTGCTCGTTTCGGCGGCGAGCAGCGACGACGTCGACCTCGCACAGCAAGAAATTACGCAGCTGCTGGAACAACGCCACCGCATCGTTCCGCCGCAAGGCGACGACTTTCAAGTGCGCAACCTGCAGTCGATCGCGCAGGCGGCATCGCAAACCAGCGCCGTCATGGAGTTCTTGCTCGCCGGCGTGGCGGCGGTATCGCTGCTCGTCGGCGGCATCGGCATCATGAACATCATGATGGTTTCGGTCACCGAGCGTACGCGCGAGATCGGGCTGCGCATGGCCGTCGGCGCGCCGGGACGGACGATCCTGCACCAGTTCCTCACCGAATCGATCGTGCTCGCGACGATCGGCGGCTTCATCGGGGTCGCAATCGGATTGGCAGGGACCGCCCTCGTCGCGCTCTTGGCGAGGTGGCCGACGGCGGTACCGTTTCAATGGGTCGTGGCCTCGGTGGTTTTTGCAGCACTCGTCGGGATTTTCTTCGGATACGCACCTGCCCGTAAAGCCGCGAGCCTCCACCCGATCGAAGCGCTCCGCTTCGAATAACGCCCGCGCCGGGAAGGATTATTGAAACAGTCGTTTCAATAATCCTGGCATGAGTAAGGGAGCGCGGTGGACCGTCTGGGTCGTGGCCGGCGTCGTGGCCGTCGTCCATCTCGCCGTCGCCGATCGTTACGGGGCATTTCGCAACGAGCTCTACTTCATCGTCTGCGGACGCCACCCGGCATTCGGCTACGTCGATCAACCCCCGCTCGTCCCGCTGATCGCCGCGGCGACGCAGTTTGCGGGAACGCACGTCTGGGCGCTTCGCTTGCCCTCCGTCGTAACCGCAGTGCTACTCGTGCCGCTGACCGTCGCCCTCGCACAACTCTTCGGCGCGGGCACGCGCGCGGCGTGGCTGGCCGCGGTAGCTGCGGCCTGTTCGCCGTTGCTGATTGCGATGACGGCGGCGTTCTCGACGTCGACGTTCGAGCCGCTCGACTTCACGGCAATCGCATACCTCGTCACGCGCGCGATCGTTCGCAACGAGCCGCGCGCGTTTTGGTGGTCCGGCGCGATTGCCGGCTTCGCGTTCGAAGCGAAGTACGGCGTCGTCATGTGGGGTATCGGTCTGGCGGCCGGGCTCGTGCTGGCCGGTCCGCGAACGGTCTTTCGCTCGCGCGATCTCTGGATCGGAGCGGGGATTGCCGCCATTCTCGCGTTGCCCAATGCCGCGTGGCAACTCGCACACGGATTTCCCTTTCTGGAGCTGGTGCGCAACGATAATGCCGGCAACCTTACGGGTACGCCGGCAGCCTTCGCACTCGATCAAGTGTTCTCGGTCAACTTCGTTCTGGCGCCGCTCTGGATCGCGGGCATCGTCGCCCCATTTGTAAGCAAACGGCTCGCGGGCGCGCGTTTTTTGTCAATTGCATTTCTTGTTACCGCGATACTCGTAGTGACGTCGCACGGCAAGAACTACTATCTCGCCGGTGCGTATCCGGCGATGTTCGCGGTCGGTGCCGCTGCGTGCACGGCGCTCCCGCGCCTGCTCGTTGCGTTGTGGGCGCTGCTCGCAGCCGCCAACGCAACGCTCGCACTGCCGCTCGTCCTTCCGGTGCTTCCGCCCGACCGGTTGCAGCGCATGCTCGATCGCATGTCGTTCCGGCCGCCACCGATCGAGCGAGCGTGCATCGGAGCGCCGCTGATGTGCATGCTTTCGGACGAGTTCGGTTGGCGCGAACTCGCCGCGCGCACCGCCGAGGTCTACTCCGCGCTGCCGCCCGCCGACCGCGCGAAAGCCGCCATCTTTGCTTCAAACTATGGCGAGGCCGCCGCCATCGACGTTTACGGGAGTGGATTGCCTCCGGCGCTGAGCGGCAACAACCAGTATTACTTGTGGGGACCGCGCGGCTACGACGGTTCGGTCGTCATTGCCATCGACGCCGATCCGGCGGCGTGGAAGGCGTACTGCGATTCGGCTCGGGTGGTCGCGTCTTTCGGCGATTCACCGTACGCGATGCCCTACGAGCGCAACCGCCCGATCGTCTTATGCCGGGGCATGCGCCCAGGTCTCGCGCAGCGGTGGCCCCAGTTCAAGCACTACGGCGTCGAAAATCTCGGGCAATGAGTCCATTGACTCCATGTGCTAAGACATCAGCATGGACGTTACGGCAGAAGAAAACGCTACCCTAACCGGTACGCACGTACGGCTGGAACCGCTGCACGAGCGGCACGCCGAAGGGCTGGCTCGAGCGGTGACGCTCGACCCGTCGCTGTACCGCTGGAGCCTCGTTCCTCGCGACGAAGCGGCGATGCGCGCGTACGTCGAGACGGCGCTACGTTGGAAGGCCGAGGGGAACGCCGTGCCCTTTGCCATCGTCCGCCGCTCCGATGGCGTGCCGATCGGCAGCACGCGCTTCTTCGATATCGAGCGCTGGCCATGGCCCGACGATTACGATAACTCCGGGCGTCCCTTCGACGCGTGCGAAATCGGATACACGTGGCTTGCGGCCGACGCGATCCGCACCGCGGTTAATACCGAGGCGAAGCTCTTACTCTTGACTCACGCGTTCGAAACGTGGAACTTGTGGCGCGTCTGCTTTCACACCGACGAGCGCAACGAACGGTCCCGCGCCGCCTTGGCCGGCATCGGCGCGACGTTCGAAGGCATCATGCGCGCCTACCGGGTCGCGAGCGACGTCACCCCTCGCAACTCCGCGCGGTTCTCCATCCTTGCCGCGGAATGGCCGGCCGTCAAGCAGCATCTCGAAAATCGGCTGGCACGCCGGCCAGCGTCCACACCGCTCCCGCAATCAAGAAGTTTAGCGTAAACTCCGACCAGTTTCCGTGCATCTCGGGGTGGCCGGCGACCGCCGGAACCCACACCAAGAGCCCGAAGACCGTCAACATCGCGAAGGTGAGCTGCAGCGCGAGACGAGCGCGCACGTTGACGAGCACGGCGATCGCAGCGAGCGCGAAGGCGATCGTCGTCAGCACGACCCAAAACGCTTGATTCGGCAGGATCCACGCCGGAACCAAACTTGCCGTTAACTGGAAATAAAAGAGCTGCGCCAGCGTAAACGACACCAGGCACAATCCCATTCCAATGCGTGCCGTACGGCCGATCGATAGCGACCGCGCCCCGGTTTGGGTTGCGGCGAAAGCCGCGAGCGCACCGCAGACCAGCGAGAACCACTCGAAGAAATTTCCGTACGCGACGTACGCCGCCGGATGGTGGAGGATTCCGGGAATGCACGCCAGCGAGAAGATCGCATAAACCGCGGCGAGTACGATCGATGCGGCCCGCAGCGTGCGCGGAGCAAACATGCCGAAGCCGCCGGCGATTTGAGCCAACGCGAGAATCGCGGTAACGGCTGCAACGAAGGGCAGCTTCAAGATCGTCGGGCTCTGCCACGTGTCCGGGTCGCGCCACAGGAAACCGATGACGCCGAACAGCACCGCCGCGGCGCCGAAAACCAGACGCCCGTACGAGGCCGGTTTCATGCCGGCGCAACGCCTGCACGCAGGACTCTGTGACGGCCGGCCCGGCGGAAGAAGCCGATCGACCCGCGGCGTGCTAGGATGGCGGCATGGACACCATGAACGGACCGCAGTTTCTCGCATTCTTTGCGGCGCTGTGCGCGTCGGTGCTCGTCTGTGCCGGCTGGTTCGTGCGATCGAAGGACAGGAGCGACACCGCTCCTGCCGGTAACGAGCTCACGCCGTATCAGGTCGCCTATCTGCGCGGCGGCCGGAACGACCTCGTGCGCTACGTTATCTTCGACCTCGTGCGCGCGGGTTTGATCGAGGTGATACCGGGGTCGGGAAAGCGTGACTCCGCTCGGATAGCGCGCACCACTTCGTCGGGCCAGCCGAAAAATGGGCTGGACGCGCTCGTCTACGAGTATTTCGAAACGCCGCATACGGTTGAGGGACTCTTCGCCTCGACCGTTCCCGCACGGATCGATGCTGCGTTCGAATCGGAGCGGGCAGCGCTCGCGTCGCGCCGATTGTTCGCGGGCGACGACGTCGTTTCGGCGTGCCGGACGATGCGCGCGGCGGGAAGTATCGTCATCGCCGGATTGTTTGCGGCACGCCTCTGGTACGCGATCGCGATGCATCACCGCAACGTCTTCTTCATGTTCGCCATCGCGACGATTTCCATTATCGCGCTGTTTTTTCTGACGCGGCCGCCGCGCCTTTCTCAACGCGGCCGCCAGTATCTCGAATCGCTGCGCGCCGCGTTGCCGGCGTCGAGCGAGCCCGCGGCGGTCGCGTCGCCGGCGTTCGGCCTCGTCGTCGCGGCCGCGGGCGCCGCAGCGCTTGCGGGCACGCCCTACGCGGCGCTGGGCGATACGTTCAAGCGCCAGATGGCAAGCGGATCCTCGAGCGGCTGCGGCACCAGCAGCGGCGGCTGCGGCGGAGGAGGGGGATGCGGTGGCGGCTGCGGAGGCTAAAGCCGGGATCAGCTTGCGCCGCGCACACGCCGCCGAGGCATTTCTGCGCGCCGAGGCGCTCGATCTCATCGAAATCGTCGCGGATCATTACCTGCAGCCACATCCGCGCCGCAATCGCGGACTGGCGGCGCTGCGCGAAAGATTCACCATCGTTCCGCACGGGCTCGACCTCTCACTCGGCAGTGCCGAAGGCCTCAACGTGCCGTACTTACGCGCGCTCGCAACGCTCGTCGACGTCGTACGTCCGCCGTACTGGAGCGAGCACGTCGCCTTCACGCGCGCCGGCGGCCGCGCCATCGGCCATCTCGCGCCGATTCCGTACACGGACGAAGCACTAGAGGTCGTCGCGCGCAACGTCGCGCGAGCCCAGTCCGCCATCGCCGTTCCACTCGCACTCGAAAACATTGCGTGCCCGTTCGACGTTCCGTTCGCAACGATGACCGAAGGGGCGTTTTTCAAACGCCTCGTGGAACGTACCGGTTGCTCGATGCTGCTCGACGTCGCTAACCTCTACTACAACGCCCTCAACCGCGGCACCGATCCGTTTCGTTTGCTCGACGAATACCCGCTCGACGCGGTCGTGCAATGCCATCTTGCCGGCGGTCACCGGTCGCAGGCGACCTGGATCGACAGTCACGCGCAGCCGGTTCCCGAAGGTGTCTGGCAGCTATTCGAAAACGTCGCAGCGCGTGCGCCGCTCAAAGCGGCAATCGTTGAGCGCGACGAAAACCTCCCGGCATTTTCGGAGCTCGCCGCCGAAGCCGCGCGCGCTCGATCGATCATGCGAAGGTGCGCCGCGTGAGCCTTCGGCAACTGCAGAACGCCCTTGCGAGACTTTTTACCGACGTCGACGCTCGCGCCGCGTACGACCGCGATCCCGGGCGATTTAGCCGAGCGTACGGCCTCGACGAGCGGGAGCGCGCGCAGCTAGGGACGCTGGCCGAAAACGCGATTGCATCGTACGCTGCAGGCTTGATCGGGAAACGCCGCGCCGAAGCATTGCGCTTGCTCCCGCGCGTTCGCGCCGACCTCGGCGACGATTTCGCGCGACAGTTCGACGCATGGGCCAGCCGCGTACCGCTGGGCCGCGGTCCGGCGCGATACACGCGCGACGCCGCGGCGTTCCGGCGCCACCTGTTGCGCGAGCGCCGCGGACGTTAGGCGCTGCAGGCGCTGCAGCGGCCGCCGAACGTGATGCGCTCGGCGTCGATGGTAAAACCGTGCGCCGCCGCAAGTTTGCGCAGCGTGCGCGCGGGGATGGCAAACGCGACGTCTTCAATCGTGCCGCACCGTTTGCAGCGAAAGTGCGCGTGGCGCGGACCAGACGGCTCGTACGCGGCGGCGTCGGCACCGGGCACGTTGAGCTCCGAAACGAGGCCGAGATCGCGCAGACGCTCGAGGCCGCGATAGACGGTAGTCAGACCGAGTCCGGGACGCCGTCGGCGCGCCAACGCGTAAATTTCCGACGGCGTCAAATGGTGGCCGAGGCCGCTTTCCTCGACGATCTCGTAAATCAGTTGGTAGTTTTTCGGCAGCATAATCGGCTCGCTCGGCAGCTATTGACTGCGGTCGTCTGCGGCAGTATCTTGACTCTACTGGGAATGACTTTCATTTTCAAGCCCCCACCCTTTTAGCCCCACCTTTCTTCGAACCGGAGAGTTGCAGAGATGGATAACACGATCGTCGAGCTGTCCGACGATGCCGGCAAGTGTCCCGTCAACGGAAAGCACAAGCACGTCCCGCTACGGCCGAGAGTGAACATCGACTGGTTCCCGCAGTTATTGGATCTGTCGGTGCTGCATCGTCCGTCGGCGTTGTCCGACCCAATGGGCGCCGATTTCGACTACGCGCGCGAGTTCAACAGTCTCGACCTCAACGCGGTCAAAGCCGACATCAACGCGCTCATGACGACGTCGCAGGATTGGTGGCCCGCCGACTACGGTCATTACGGCCCGCTCTTCATTCGCATGGCGTGGCACAGCGCCGGAACGTATCGCATCGGCGACGGCCGCGGCGGTGCCGGTACCGGCCAGCAGCGTTTTGCGCCGGTCAGCAGCTGGCCCGACAACGCCAACCTCGATAAAGCGCGTCTGCTGCTGTGGCCTGTCAAGCAAAAATACGGCCGCAAAATCTCGTGGGCCGATCTGATGATTCTCGCAGGAAACTGCGCGCTCGAA
Organism: Vulcanimicrobiota bacterium; assembly: GCA_019236975.1. GTDB lineage: Bacteria > Vulcanimicrobiota > Vulcanimicrobiia > Vulcanimicrobiales > Vulcanimicrobiaceae > JAFAHZ01. The sequence continues at coordinate 8,725 of JAFAHZ010000147.1, forward strand.
TCGATGGGTTTCAAAACGTTCGGCTTTGCGGGCGGTCGCGTCGACGCTTGGGAGTCCGACGAGAATATCTACTGGGGCCCGGAAGACGCCTGGCTCGAAGACAAGCGCTACTCCGGCCAGCGCGAGCTCGAGTCGCCGCTCGCAGCGGTCCAAATGGGTTTGATTTACGTCAATCCCGAAGGCCCCAACGGCACGCCCGACCCGCTTGCCGCGGCCGTCGACATTCGCGAAACCTTCGGCCGCATGGCGATGAACGACGAGGAAACGGTCGCGCTCATTGCGGGCGGCCACACCTTCGGCAAAGCGCACGGCGCGGCCGACCCGAGTCAATACGTCGGCTTAGCGCCGGCCGGTGCGGCGATCGAAGAACAAAACCTGGGCTGGCGTAATACGTTCGGCACGGGCAACGCGGTCGCGACGATTACCAGCGGTCTCGAAGGTGCGTGGACCCAAACGCCGACCAAGTGGAGCAACAACTACTTCAATAATCTCTTCGGGTACGACTGGGAACTCACCAAGAGTCCCGCGGGCGCGCAGCAGTGGACGCCGAAAAACGGTGCAGGCAAGGATACCGTTCCCGACGCGCACGATTCATCGAAGAAGCACGCTCCGATCATGTTCACGACGGACCTCGCGTTGAAAGTCGATCCCATTTACGGCCCGATTTCCAAGCGCTTTCACGAAAATCCGAAAGAGTTTGCCGACGCTTTTGCAAAGGCGTGGTACAAACTGACGCACCGCGATATGGGACCGGTTTCACGCTATCTCGGGCCCGAAGTTCCCTCCGAGGAACAACTCTGGCAAGACCCGGTACCCGCGGTCGATCATCCGCTGCTCGATGCGTCGGACGTTGCCGCGCTCAAGGCGCGCATCCTCGCCTCGGGTCTAACCGTCCCGCAGCTCGTTGCCACCGCGTGGGCATCCGCTTCGACGTTCCGCGCAACCGATAAACGCGGCGGTGCAAACGGCGCGCGGATTCGTCTCGCTCCTCAGAAGGATTGGAGCGTCAACGACCCCGCGCAGCTTGCAACCGTACTGCAAACGCTCGAAAAAGTGCAGCGCGAGTTCAACGCGTCGCTTTCCGGCGGCAAGAAGGTCTCGTTGGCCGACGTCATCGTGCTCGGCGGCTGCGCGGCAATCGAGAAGGCGGCGAAGGACGGCGGCCATGCCGCGAGCGTTCGCTTCTCGCCCGGACGCACCGACGCGTCCCAGGAGAAGACCGACGAACATTCGTTTGCGGTGCTGGAGCCGAAAGCCGACGGGTTCCGCAACTACCTCGGCAGCAACCACTCGCGCTCGCCCGAGCAGCGCATGCTCGATCGCGCGCAGCTATTGTCGCTGACCGTCCCCGAAATGACTGCGCTGGTCGGTGGGCTGCGCGTTCTGGGCGCGAACGCCGGAGGATCGAAGCACGGCGTCTTCACCAAACGCCCGGGCACGCTGACGAACGACTTCTTCGTCAACTTGCTCGACATGACGACGGCGTGGAAGCCGGCCGGCGGCGACTACACGTACGAGGGACGCAACCGGCGCACGGGCGACGCCACCTGGACGGCCACCAACTGCGACTTGATCTTCGGATCGAACTCGGAGTTGCGCGCCGTCGCCGAAGTGTACGCGATCGAAGCGGATCACTTCGCTACCGACTTCATCGCGGCGTGGGAGAAGGTCATGGACCTCGACCGGTTCGACTTGCGCGTACCCGCCTAGCGCGAAAACGTACGGTCCAGGAGGCGGCGGCAGGACGCCTCCTGGAATCCAGCCTCGCGCGGCGCCGTCTCGCCGGCTCGCTGCAACCCGCCCCGGGTTGTAGAGAGTGAAGAGGAACGTATGCCAGCCGTCACCGTTGAGAATCCGCTCGTTCTCCCGCGCCTTGCGCCCCTGGGAGTCGATGCCGTCGCCCGCCCGGTTGCCCGAGTCGTGACCGCGCACCATCAGCGCGAAGGCGCCGGTTTTGAGGTGTGGCGTCCTTTCCCGGGCGAGCTTTCGATGCAAGCGGCCGATCCGTTTTTGCTGCTCGACCAAGGCGGCCCCACCGTCTACGAACCGGACGAGGCGCTCGGCGCGCCCTGGCACCCACACCGCGGCTTCGAAACGGTCACGTACGTTTTGGACGGCGAGTTGTCACACCACGATACCAACGGCGGCGGCGGCGTCATTGCCGAAGGCGATACGCAATGGATGACCGCCGGAAGTGGAATTCTGCACGACGAGCTGCCCAGCGAGCGTATGTACCGGCGCGGCGGACCGATGCACATCGTTCAGCTTTGGGTGAACCTGCCGGCCGCGCTGAAGTTTACGCCGCCGCGCTATCAGCCGATCGCCGGCGATAACCTGAAACTCGTAACCACGCCCGACGGCGCGTCCCTGGTGCGCATCATCGCCGGCAACGTCGGGCGGTTCCAGGGTCCGGGCGCGACGCATACGCCGATAAGCTACGTGCATGCGACGGTCAGTCCGGGAGCGCAGGCGACGATCCCGTGGAATCCGGCGTTCAACGCATTCGCCTACGTGCTCACCGGCAGCGGCTACGCGGGGAACGAGCATCGGCCGATTACCGAGCACCAGCTCGTCGTTTTCGGTCCCGGCGATCATGTGGTGTTGCGCGCCGCCGACGTACCGGACGGCGGGGCGAACGCACTCGACGTGCTGCTGTTCGGCGGCGTGCCGATTCGCGAACCGATCGTGCACTACGGGCCGTTCGTGATGAACACGCGCGCCGAGATTCTACAGACGGTTGAAGATTTTCAACGCGGACGGCTCGGCGTTATCCCGGCCGACCAGCTCGCGCCGCGCCGCTTCTCGTAAAGGTCTTACGTCGACGCAGGTTCCGGCGAGGCGGCAGCCGCTCCAGTCTTCGTCGCGTGCGTTATCATGATGCCGGTTCCGTCGGGATCGGCGCCCACCAACACGGTCGTATGTTCGGCGGTGTCCCTCGTGCCGATTTCGAACGTGGCGACGGAGCCGCTCGATCCCGGCGTCATCACGTTCACCTTGGCTTGCGGAAGCTGCTGTTTATAAAAAGCCACGACCTTGTCGAAGTCGTCGCTCGTTTTGAAGCCGACGACGACGTTACTTCCTTGGGCGTTGGAAGACGACATGGTGCTGCCGGACAACTGGGCTCCCGGATACACCGGCGCACCGAGTTTACTCGTATCAACGTCCGAGCCGAGGGAGACCGCGCCTTGATTCGTCTGCAGGGTATAGCTTTGGTTACCGTCGCTCGTTTTATGTGTCGAGCACGCGGCCAGCGCAATCGCCGCTGCCGCGCAGAGCCACAGACGTGCGTTTTTCATGGAACGTGGCTTCTGCGCGGAACGGCTGCGACCCGCTTACCGGCGTAGCGACCAGCGCCAAGCATCCCACGTTTCGACGAAGGGGTTCGGATCGAAATTTGCCAGACGGTCGCTGACGACGTGCACGTCGTGCGGCCACCACAGCGGAACTTGCGGAAGGTCGCGTTCGAGCAGCGCTTCGATCGCCGCGTATGCCGCGCGGCGGGTCGTGCGATCGTACGACGACGTCGCTATCTGTTGCAGCCGATCCATCTCGGGCGAACAGTAATGAGCGAAGTTGTATCCGTTCGGCGGAATGCCCGCGCACGTATACTCCGCGGAGTTATCCGGTTCGGGCCCGTTGATGATGCGTCCGAGCGCCAAATCGAACTTGCCCGTGTATTCGATACCGCCCATCGACGCCGGAGCGGTGAGCATTTCGTTGGGGTATCCTTTGGGGTCCACCACGATGCCGGCGTTGGCCAGGGCGCTTTGAACGAGCACGGCAGCTTTGCGCGCCGTTTCATCGCCGGCGTTGTACGTCATCTCCAACCGCAGCGGTTTGCCCGGCGGCCAGCCGGCTGCAACGAGCAGCGCGCGCGCACGCGCCGGGTCGTAGGGGCTCGGCGGCAAGTTCCCGGATGCCCAAAGGAACGACGGCAGATCTTGCGTAGCGGCCGACGCCGTCCGCATCGTCAGCGCGCGGGTGATTGCCGGTTTGTCGATGGCAAGCTCGACGGCTCGGCGCACCCGGACGTCTTGCAGCGGCTTTCGCTGCAAGTTGAAGGTGATGCCGTACCACCGGTTCTGAGCCACGAGAACGACGTGGTACCCGGCAATGGCATCCGCCGCCGGCACCAGCGTCGGGCTGAGTTCTGCCACCCAATCCACTTCGTGCGCGCGTGCCATCGTCACCAATGCCTGTTCGTCGTGAGAAAAGACAATCGTGATGCGTGCGATGCGCGGAGTGCCTCGAAAATAGTCCGGGTTGGCCGTCAGTTCCAGACGATCGCCGCGGCGCCAGGAAACGACGCGGAACGCTCCCGTACCGACCGGCATCGAGTCGAATGGAATGCGTTCCACCGTGCGGTAGCGTTCGAGCAGATGGCGCGGCAAGATGCCGTACGGCGCGTTGGCATCACCGAAGAACGTCGTCACGATTGGTGAGAACGCGCGCGTCAAATGGAGCCGTACCGTATAGGCATCCGGCGCGTCGATGCTGCGGATATCGTCGTATCCGAAGCGGCTGACGGCTTCGTTCTCGGGACTCATCACCTGCTGGTAGGTGTAGGCGACGTCCGCGCTGGTAAACGGCGCGCCGTCCTGCCAGCGCACGCCTCGCCGCAAGTGAAACACGATCGTTTTGCCGTCCCGCGAGACGTCGCCGTTCTCGCGTGTGGGAACGCGCGCGGCCAGAATCGGAACGACGCGGTTGCCGCTGGGATCGAACGACGTCAGCGGATCGCTGAAGAGGCGCGTGATCACGACTTCTTGGCCGTTGCGCTGATCGAGTGGATTGAGCGAATGCGGTTCGGTGGAGAAGGCGATGCGCAGCTCGTTCGCATCGTCCGCCTTCGTGGCGTGCGTGCAGGCGCCGGCAAGCAGCGCGCAGGCGGCGGCCGCGGCGCGCAGCGCCAGCCGGGGCGTCACAACGCGCGTCCGGTTGCAGCACCTTCGGCGATAGCCGTGCGCAAACGGCGCGGCGCAAATGCATCGCCGATGAGAAAGGCGGCATCCTCCCCGTAGCGCTCGACGTACGCCTCGTAGAGCGCGTCGTCGCCGCGACCGCTCGACGAAAAGACGACGGTATCCGCCTTAACCGTGCGCTCCGTACCCGTGAGCACGTGGCGCAGCACGACGCCTCGGCCCGTCACGCGCACGGCCGCGTGCAGCGGCGTGATTTCCACGTTCTTGCGTAAGAGGCGCTCGTAGAGCGGAGCGCGCAGCGTGATGCCGATGGTTTCGCCCAAGCTGTAAAGGCGCGTGACGATTTCAACCTCGTGTCCGGCATCCGCCAGCGCGTCGGCGGCTTTGGGCCCGGGCGTGTAACCGGTTTCGTCGAGCACGACGCAGCGGCCGCGCAGTCGAGCGCGCCCCGCCAGAACGTCGCCGACCGTGCAAACGTTTGCCGCCTCGTCGATCTCCACGTACGGTGTGCGCGCGACGGCGCCCGTGGCGAACACGACGGCATCCGCATCGAGCGATTCGAAGTCGGACGGCGCGATAGTGCGCTGCAGCCGAACGGCTACGCCGCGACGATCGAGTTCGGCGGCGAGCCAATCCACGATCGACCGGTAGTTCTCCCACTGTGGTGCGCGAGACGCAATGCGGATGGCGCCTCCGAGCTCGTCCTCGCGTTCGTACAGCGTGACGGAGTGGCCGCGCTGCGCGGCAATGCGTGCCGACTCCATGCCGGCCGGGCCGCCGCCGATAACGGCAATCCGTTTGCGCCGTTCCGCCGGCTGCAGCGCCGACCACTCCAATTCGCGCCCGATAACGGCGTTTTGCACGCAGCGAACCGGAAGACCGAAGTAGAGCCGATCGATGCAGCCTTCGTTGGAACCAAGGCACGTGCGAATCTCGCCGGCGCGCCCTTCCTGCGCTTTACGCGGCATCTCGTTGTCCGCAATCATCGCGCGCGTCATGCCGACGAGGTCGGCAACGCCTGAGGCCAAGACGGCTTCGGCATCGTCGGGCGTCGTGATTCGTCCGGTCAGAATAAGCGTCGCTCCGACGCGCTCGCGCACGAGCTGCGCGAGATCGACGAACGTCTTCTTCGGGTAGTACGCGGAGGGGATGTTGTAGCCGCGCGAGGCGTAGCCTTCGATCGTGCCGCCCGTCACGGTGAAATAATCCAGCATGCCCGTGCGATCGAGCCGCGCGATGATTTCGAGCAGTTCGTCGCGAGCGATACCGGGTGTCATGCGATCGTCGCCCGAAACGCGGGCGCCGACGACGAACTCGCGTCCCACCTCCGCGCGAATGGCTTCGAGCACTTCCAGCGAGAAGCGCATCCGGTTCTCGAGCGAGCCGCCGTACCGGTCGGTGCGTTTGTTGATCGCGGGATTCCACATCTGGTCGGGGAGCTGCTCGGCATAGAACGCAAGATCGCAGCCGTCGAAACCACAGTCGGCCAGCCGCTTCGCCGAGCGTCCGTAATCGCGCACGATGCGCCGTATCTCGCGTATCGTGAGAACGTGCGGAATTTCCGGAGCGACTTCGCCGGACGTGTCGGACGGCCCGCGTCCGGTCAAGTCGACTTGCGCGAACGTTCGCCGCCCGAGCGACGTCATTTGTGAAAAGGCGAGTGCGCCGTGAGCGTGCACCGCTTCGGCACCCGCGCGAAGCCCGGGCTCGACGTCGTCGCGCCAAAGATTGACGTGGTTGCTGAAGATCGGCGTCAACTCGCTTACGGCCGCGCTGCCGAACATCATCACGGTACCGCAGCCTCCGGCAGCTTTCGCAGCGTGATAGGCAATCAGCTCCGGCGATGGAACGCCGGCGACCGCCAGATTCGTGCCGTGCGGCGTCGAGACGATGCGGTTTTTTGCGGTACGCGAGCCCAGCGCCACCGCGCTAAAAAGCCTTTCGTAGTGCACGTGGCGGTCTTTCCCCCCAGGGCCTCTCGGCCCTCGCCTGTAAGTGGCTTAGAGAAGATGCAAACGTGGGCGAAGACAACCGGCCGGCGAAGAGCCGTCCTTCTCGCGCTCCCGGCACTGGTTATCGCACTGCTCGCGGTTCGCGATTTCGCTCGGCTCGGCGATCAGCTGCCGTGGCGAGCGATGTACGATTTCCCCCAATTTTATTGTTCGGGGGCGGCGCTCGACGAAGGGGCGTCGCCTTACACGTACGAGCCGCTGCACGCGTGCGAACGACGCGTCAGCACGAGCGCGCTCCTGGCCGCCAATCCGCAAATGGTACTGCCGGCGCCGCTGCCTCCGTACGACTTTCTTCCACTACGCTGGCTCGCAAAACTCGACTATGCATCGGCGCGAGCAACGATGTTCGTGGCGAGCTGCGCGGCCCTTGTCGGCGCCGTCGTAGCCCTCGCCGGCCTCGGGCTGCCTGCCGACGTCGTCGTCTTGGCGTTTCTCCTCTCGGCCGGATACGTCGATCTTGCCGCCGGGCAAATCGTTCCGATCGCGCTGTTGTTTCTCGTTTTGTGCGGCAGCGCGCTCGCCGCTCGACGCGACGCCTTTGCCGGAATCGCGGCGACGCTGGCCGCGATCGAGCCGCACCTCGCGCTGCCGGTCGTCGTCGTCGTCTTCGTTTACGTCAAAGGCGCGCGAGTCGCGATGGCCGCCACGGCGGCGGTCCTCGGCATCGTTTCGTTGTCGACGATGGGGCTCGCACAGTGCGTGACGTACTTCACGCGCATCCTTCCGTTGCAAGGAAGTGCCGAGACTTCGTACCCGTTCCAGTTCAGCCTGACGTATCTGCTGAACGCTTTGGGCATTCCGGAGGCCGCCGCTCTCGCCGTCGGCGCTGCATCGACGCTCGCTTTGCTCGGGTTAGCAGTGATGGTCGCGCCTCGGGTTGCCGGCGCGCTCGAACGCCGAGAGCTGCTGGCCTTTTTCCCCGCAGTGTGCGGCATAACGGCCGGAACGTACATGCACATGGTCGATTTGTGCTTTGCAATTCCCGCAGCGCTCGTATTCGCGGCCACGCTACGCGGACGCCGCAAAGTTGCAGCGTCGTTAGCGCTGAGTCTCCTGTCTATACCCTGGGTGTGGGTGTGGTCGATAAAGAAACTCTTCCTCGCCAGCATCTTCGTCGCCGCAGCAATCCTGCTGCGACTGGAGATGCCCTGGATGGTCGTCGTTCCGGCACTGCTCGCGTTGTGCGGCGCCATGTACGGGCTGGAGTTGCATCCCCCGACCCTCGCTCACGCACTTCGCCCGTCCCCATCGGCTTTTCCGGCCGATTCTTTGTCGGAGCCGGCGTATCGCGTCTTCATCGAGCAAGTCCGTTCGGGCGACCCGCGCTGGGTTCTCGTCAAAGTGCCCGCCTGGACCGCCCTGGTCACGTTACTCGGCCTCGCGATCGACGTCGCGCGCCCGGCGTTCGAACGCTTGAGGGTGGGTTCCGCAGGCGGTCGAAAGGACGCCGTATGAAGCGCGCTTTCGTATCGGCGACTCTTACGGTGACGGCCTTTCTTTGCGCCGGTATCTCGAAGGCCGAGGCGGCCGGCACCGATTATGCCGCCTTTACGGCATCCGCCCACGAGCGCGCCGGATTGTTCCCCATTTGGCAGAAGGGCGGCGATACGTATTTAGAACTCGCTCCGAATCAGTTAGACGCCGACTTTCTCGAAACGATTGCCCCCGGAAGCGGAATCGGAGAGTCGCCGCTGTGGTGGGGCGACACCGATTATTCTCCGACGCAAGTCTTGCGCTTCGAACGCCGCGGCGACAGCATCGTGCTGATCTGGCGCAACTGGTACGCGTACACCGGAACGAATGCCGCGGCCGCTGCCGGCGTCGCCGGCAACTTCCCCGATTCGGTGGTCGGCATTGGGAAAATCGCCGCCGAAAATCCGGCGACGGGTCACGTCATCTTCGATCTCGCTTCGCTTCTCGACGATAATTTGGACGTCCGCAATGTCTTAGCCGACCGTCCGATCGGCAAGGGTTACCGTCTCGATGCGTCGCTTTCGTACTTCGACGCGGTCAAAGCCTTCCCCGACAACGACGTCTTTACTGTCGCACAGACGTGGAGTACCGACGAGAAGCACCGGTACGACGCGGCACCCGACGCGCGGCGCATGCAGATTCGCATCGTCTATAATTTTATTCGGATCCCGCAGAGCAACTATCGCGAGCGGCTGATGGACGACCGCGTCGGGCTCTACGACGACATCTACGTCGACTTTTCCACCGACACGCGCGAAACGCGATTGCTGCCCTATATTTCGCGCTGGAACTTCGACCCCGCAGACCCCACGCGCCCTTCGCCGGCGCGCCATCCGATGGTGCTTTACTTGTCGGACAGCGTTCCGCCGCAGTACCGAAGCGCGATTCGCGACGGTTGTCTGGAATGGAACAAGGCGTTCGAGCGGATTGGAATTCTCGATGCCATCCAAGTCCGCGACCAGCCGGACGATCCGAATTGGGACCCGGACGACTTTCGCTACAGCGTGATACGCTGGCTCGACGAGACGCAGCCAAGTTTCGGTGCCACGTCACAGACGCTCTTCAATCCGATGACCGGTGAAGAGTTTCGCACCGGGATCATCGTGTCGGCCGTGGTCGGCTCGTATCCGCGCCTCACGTGGAAGTATCTCGTCGACCCCGTCCGCTTTGGGCGCGTGACCGATCCCATGCCCGAAAAGTTCATTCACGACGCGATCTTCGCGACGATCGTGCACGAGATGGGTCACAACCTCGGCATGCAGCACAACTTCATCGGCCACGAGGCGTACACGGCAGCGCAAATCCAAAGCTTGGCCTTTACGCGAGCCCACGGTATCGCGTCGAGCGTCATGGAATACGCGCCTCTCAATCTCTGGCCGCAGCCGTACCAACAGGGCGAGTACTTCCAGACCACCATCGGCCCGTACGATTATTACGCGATCAAATGGGGCTACGCGAACGTCGCCGGCGCCCAGACGCCGGAGGCCGAAGTACCGACGTTGCGTGCTTGGGCGCAAGCTTGGTCGAATCCGTGGACGCGCTACGCGTCGGACGAAGACGTCGACTACGACACGGGGCACGCCGCCGATCCGCGCGTCGAGCAGGGCATGCTCACCAACGATCCGATTGCGTGGTGTAACGTGCAGATGCAGATGTATCGCGCGCAGATTGCCGCGTTGAACCGCTACTGGCCGCAGCCGGGCGAAGCGTTCGAGCAGGAGCGAAGGTTCTTCAGATCGATGCTGCAGCGGTATTTGCGCTGCGCCTCCACGCCGGCACACTACTTAGGCGGTCAATACCTCTCGTGGTCGCACGCGGGCGATCCGAACGCACGGCCGCCGATCGTCCCGGTGCCGCTTGCAACCGAGCGGCGCGCGATGGCCGTTCTGGACGCCGCACTTTTTAACGCGCACGGGCTCGACGTGCCTCCCGCCCTGCTCGATCGCCTACGCTACTCGGAGTGGGCCGGTTACAGCTACACGTCGTGGGAAGGGTACGGCAATCTGCCGCAGTGGGCGTACGATCCCCCAAAACGCCACGATTTTCCATTCGTCGAAACCTTGAACGAGGCGCAGTTCGCGGCAATCGACTACCTCTTTCAACCGCTCGTTTTGCAGCGCATCGATGAAAATCCGTCGGAGTCGCCGAGCGCGACGATGAGCGTGGCCGATCTTTTCGATTGGCTGCACGACGGCATCTTCAACGATCTGAACGACGTCACGATTCCGCTCGTCTCGCGCAACTTGCAAATCGGCTACGTCGACCGCTTGCTCAAGCTCGCCGGCGGTCCGCCCGAAGGAACGCCGCCCGATGCAACGGCAATGGCGCGCGCCGCGCTGACGCGCATCGCGCGGGACGCCTCGGCGTCCATGGCCGCTAAGCACGACGCGATCACACGCGCGCATCTCGCCGAGGTCGCCCGCAAGGCCAAGGGATCCTGACGATCTCTTTCTATTCTGCGTAGGTTTGCGCAAACGACTGCTTGGCGGCGTTCAGCGACAGCTCCATTTCGCCGGTAGCCACGAAACCCAACGATTCGTAGAGCGGCTTTCCTTGCGACGTCGACTGAAGCCGGACCGAATCGCAGGCCATCGATCTCAACCAGCCGATGCATTCGCGCATGAGCCGCGACGCTACGCCTTTTCGCCTGAACGCCGGTATGACGTAAACGCCTTCCACGTAGCCGCGGATAGCTCCGAAGAACGCTTCGCCTGCCTGTGCGCCGGCGACCCCGACGATTCGATCTGCCGCTTCCGCGACGTAGTAGCGCTGCAGCCCTCGAGACATTCTCTCCTCGATTACCGAAAGGAACATCGAACGCCAGTTGGGGTAACGGCGATCCCAATCTTCATTCCACGCCTCTTTGACGATGGCGTTCCAGTAGTCGGCAGCCACGGTCAGGTCGCGCTTTTCGGCGAGGCGAATCGTTACGACGTCCATGATTGAGCCGCCTCGATGGCGGCCGCCATCGCGAGCTTGTAATCTTGATTCCACGGCGGCCCGACGGCTTTACGCATTTGAAGGAAGTGGGCGTCGAAGTCGAAACCGAGCGCCCGGCTCGCCGCCGCGGCAACCTTCTTGGAGTCGTACCAGTGAACGGGCCAGCCGCGCTTTTCGGCGGCTGCAGCGAGTGCTTGACGATACATCACCCAATCGGCGACGTTCCGCGCGCGATAATCTTTGATTCGCTCGGCAACGGTCGGGGGAAGCTGCGGACAGACGCGCAGCGCTATGCCCAGAATGCGCGGAGTCGCCGCGGCCTCGGCGTCGAGCGCGCGTATTGCGTGCCGCTCGGCCGAGAGACGCACGCGCTCTACTAACGCAAGCGCGGCATCCATTGGGAGCATTTGGGCCTCGTGGTGATGCGGAATGCTCGGCAGCGTGTCGTCGACGAGCTCGACGCGACGGCGGTCGAGCAGCGTTCCGTCGCGCGCTGCGCTAACGAATATCGCCCACCCGCCGTGATCGGACACACCGATGACGCCGCTCTTGTCCGGCATATCGACTCCCTTTTTTTGAAGTTTATTTTAAAAACAGTTTATAGACGCCAAAGCTTCAAAATTCTGAAATCGCGTGTCACAAACTCCTCTAATGCCGCGCTTTTCTATTGCAAGTTTAAAGCAGTTTATGGAGTCGTTGGAGGAAACCGCGTGCTTGAGTCACGGTCCGCCGCAACGCTGGGTTCGATCGGGAGCCTGTCGATCGCCCACGAGCGCGTGGAATACGTCTTCGGGCCCTATCGGCTCGATCCGTCTCGCGAACTCCTCAAGTTCGGCAGCAAAGTGATTCCGCTTCCGATTCGGCTCTTCGCGCTGCTGCACGCGCTCATCAAAGCCGACGGCAATCTCGTCACCCGCGAGACGCTCTCGTCTTTGATTTGGCCGGAAGGCGGCATGGACGAGTCGAATTTGAGCCAGCACATCTACATGCTGCGCCAAATTCTCGGCGAAAGCGCGCGCGAACATCAATTCATCATCACCGTACACGGTAAGGGATTTCGTTTTGCAGCGCCCGTAACGGTGCTAAACGGAGTACACGCCAACGGATCGCCGGTCAATCGCGCACCGATGACGGCGTCCGGCCCCGAGAATCCGTTGCACGCCGGTTACGACGCCTTCGCCTCCTACAGCCGGGGAACCGAACTCTTGGAGCGTCCGAATGCGGCTAACTTAGCCTTGGCGATCGAACAGTTCAACGCCGCCCTCGGCATCGATGGAGCGTTCGCGCCCGCGCTCGTCGGATTGGCGCGCGCTTTCGCATTGAAGGCGCAATACGGCTACGCCCCCGGGAACTGGGTCCTCCCGCAAGCGCTCGACGCGATCGGGCGCGCCTTGGCAATCGCACCTTCATCGCCGGCAGCACATGCGGTCAACGCGCGCGTCACCTTGCTCGCACTCTGGGATTGGGAGGCGGCAAAGAACGCGATCGATACGGCAATGAGCTTGAACGAAGCCTCGCCGCTCGTCCACGCTGCAGCCTCGTTCCTGCACGAATGCGCGGGTGACTACACGAATGCGTCGATCGAACTGCAGCATGCGCTCGTCTTGGCGCCGTACTCGTTCAACCTGCAGTTCGTACTCGGCCGGCTGCTCTTCTTCGCTCAGGACTACGAGCGCGGAGCGGCCCACTTTTCGCACTTGCTGGAGAAGGATCCGACCTTCCAACCGGCCCGCGCGTACCGCGCCGAATGCTACGTTCTTACCGGGCGCCTGCAGGACGCCCTCGCCGAGCTGTATCCCCCCGAACGTTATTCTAAAGAGGATCTCGCGCTGCGCTTGCCGCTGCTGTGCCGCACGTACGCCGACGCCGGCAACAAGAAGGCGGCTGAGGCAACGTACGAGCAGCTCGTCGAAGCGTCGCGAACCAGCTTCGTCTCCTGCGGCTGCCTCGCGCTCTGTGCGATCGCGCTCGAACGTTACGAGGAGGCGCTGGATTACCTCAAGCGCGCCCTCGCATCCCGCGAGCCGTCGCTGTTGCTGATGCGCAACTCGCCCTGGTTTGCGCGCGTATCGTCGAGCGAGCAGTTCGTACGCGTGCTCGGCGACGTGAAACGTCGACGCTGACGCAACCGGCGCTTGAAAAAAGATCGAGGGCGGATTCTCGCAGAATCCGCCCTCGCCTTTTTAAGAGAACCGAGATCCTTAGATCTTGATTTTCCCGGTGACGTAGAAGTTGAACGGCAGTTTGGGAGAGTAGCAGCCGCACACCGAGGATCCGGCGTTTTGGTTGTACGATCCCAGTGCCGGCAGGTACGGATACTTCACGAACGACTGAATGTGGTCGCCCGGGTTGTAGATGTTGCCGACGGGGAAGATTTCTCCGAAGTCTCCGCCGGCAACGTAGCTGCAAACCTGGCCACTGGTCGTGGTCCACGCTTGAGCCGTACCGCCCCAGCAGTTGTTGACGATATTCGCCAGCACGCCCGTTACCGAGATGCGCGGGCTGACGTCGTAGCTCAACTGCAGGTTCATGCTGAACTCGTTCGGTTGCAGGAACGACCCGAGGTTATCGAACTGTCCGGTGTAGTTGTCCGGAATCGGCATCTGCGCGTTGCACGTCGGTGCGCTGTAGCGATTGCCGAATGGGCCGCCGAGCGGCACGCAGCCGCCGCCGGCCGGATCGATACCCGGCGTCGAGATCGGATAACCGTACCGTCCGCCGCCCTGGAATTGGAACGACGGCGTGATCGCGAACTTGTCGTGTTTGTAGTTCAACAACATGGTCGCGACGTACGGAGCTCCGAATGCGGCTGCGGACGAACCGTAACCGCCCGGGAAGATCGAGTAGGTCGGGAAGTTCTCGGCCGGATTGATCAGGCTTTGACCCGGCATGTTCCAGTAGGGGTTGGCGATGTCGCCCGCCTTGCACAACGGATCCGGTGCTCCGGCCGAAGTGAAGCAGCGAGCGGCTACTACGCCCGTGCTGGTGCTGCCGCAGACCGGCAAACCATATTGCGTCTGTCCGCGCAGGCTGCCGCCAACTGCGCACGCCCGGGTGTAGGCGTTGTAGTTGGCAATCGATGCGTCGGCAGGCGTAATGATGTCGGTCCCGTTGGTCAGCGTTCCGTACTTGATGTACGAGTTCGTGTAAGCGAACGACAAGAGGCCCGAGATGCCGTTGCGCGAGAAGTCGCCCTTCTGCACTTGCATTTCGATGCCTTGGCTGCGTTGGCTTCCGGAGTTGAGGCCGGAAACGAAACTCGTCGGCTGGTTGATATAGAACTGCTGAATCTGTCCCTGCGTTTGGCGCAAGAACGGCGTCAGCTTGAACGACCAATCGGTGCCCTTGAGGTGGCTCTCCCACGAGACGTCGTAGTTCAGCGAGGTTGGCGGAAAGATCGCCAAGCCGGGCGAGCTGCGGCCGTACGGATAGAAGATCGGCCCGAGCAGCGCGTTGGGCAGGTCTTCGTTGAGCTGGTTATACTGCTCGAACGCCGAGTTCGGCGCTTGAACGTACCGGCCGAACGAGAAGCGGATCACGTTGTCCGGATTGACCGTGTACGTGCCCGCGATGCGCGGCTGGTAGATCTGGTAGTTGAAGTTCTGCTGCGCAACGTTGTTCAGTGCGGCGGGCTTGAACCCGGCCGGACACGCCGCTCCCGGCGTGCGTCCGACGATGTTTCCGATCGCGTTGATGCAGTTCGACAGATTGTACGACGTGTACCAGAAGTTGCGGACGGCGCCGAAGTTTGGGTTGCCGCCCGGCAATCCGCCGGCTTGCCGATCCGTGTTCATCCCGAGGAACGTGAAGTCGTCGAGACGCACGCCCAGGTTGAATAGCCACCGGTCGCTGGGACGGAACTCGTCGGTCAGCGACGTCGAGAAGAACTGCGGTGTGATGTTGTTAAACGTCGCCCACAAGCTATTCTCGGCCAGCAGGTACTTGCAAGCGCTCCCTGCTGACGGATGGCCCGGAATGGCACACGAGGTCGGCAGCGGCGCGACGGTCCCAGAATTGATATTCCCCCAGGTAGCGGTCTGCGCGTTCCCTCCGCACGTCGTAACCACTCCCGCCACTCCGGACCCGGAGAAGCAGTAACCGCTGAGCGGATCGCTGGCGTTCACCGCAAACGCAGCGAACTGACGGCCCGTCGTGAAGTTGAACATCTGCGTGTTGTTGTCGCGGATAGAGTTAGCCGTGGTGTACGACACCTGAGCGCCGAACAGGTTCTGCGCGTTGACCTGGTTCTGGTAGTTGGCCGAGACACCACGCGTGTGGGAGCTCAGCTCGTAATCAGGCGATGTCGGACAAGCGTAGTCGGCATACGCACATTGAGGCCCCCAAAGAATCCAGCTGCTGTAGTACGTGTAGCCATACAAGCGCAGGAACGACGTGGAACCGAAGTTCCGCGTGTACTGCAGCTTGACGACGTCCTGGTTGTTCTCGCCCGTGTCGCGCTGATTCACGGGAATCGGCGAGAAGCCTGGCACGTTCGAGCTGGGGTAGCTGCTCGACTGAACGCAGCTGTGCTCCGCGTTCAAACCCGCTTGGGTAAACGTGTGGCCCACGAGCGGTCCGCACGTGAGCTGATACTGCGGGAAGTAGACCGGCGTTCCCAAGCCGATTTTGTTGGCGCAGGCTGCGCCGCCCAAACCGCTACAGTTACCGTAGCCGAGGTAACCACCCGAGACGATGTCGTTGGTCGTGTTGTAGTAACTATTGAGCAAATAGCTGCTGTCGAAGAGCAACTGGACGTCGTCTTTACCGGCATCGTTCTTATGCGGGATGCCGATGTGAACGTTGCCGATCGTATCGCGCTGCGTGATCGAGGCGAGGAGCCCGTAGTTGAGTCCTCCGAGGGCGTACCCGCCGGGGCCGTAGCCGCCGACGCCGATGGGGTCGGTGGCCTGCGAGCGATAGCAGTTGGCGAAATCCGACGCACCCGTGCCGGCCGCGAACTGGCTCGGTACGCAGAGACCGCCGTACTTCGCGAACTGATTGCCCGCCGGAATTGTGCAGCCCGTTTGCGCCGCGTTGCTGCAGTAGTGGCCGAA
>JAFAHZ010000259.1 GCA_019236975.1 Vulcanimicrobiota bacterium
TTGAGCGCGCGGTCGGGGAGACCGATGATGCTCAACAGCGGCGTACCCGGCGAGCTGTCCGCTTCGACGCGGACGACGTATCCGTCGATGCCCAGCATCGCGGCAGAGAACGCGAGCGACAGCATACCGTGGCATCCTCTGCGCATCCGCGGGCCGATGCCTAGACCGTTCCGGCTTATCACGGCCTTCGTGCTGGCATCGACCGTTGCCGCATGCGCCGCGCCGCCGTCAGTTCCGCACGGCGTTTGGGCGCCGACGGCGGTCGCGCACCAACAAGCGGCGGCGGTCTGGGTGCACCCCGTACCGCCGTTCAAACCTGGATACGGTTCGGTCGACTGGGCGCGGCTCTTTGCCGATCCGCGCGCTTGGCACGGCGTCGCGGGAAAGACGGCGGCGTTCGGGCTCTATGCCGGCTGGGTCACCCAGCTCTATCAAGGCAATCGCCCCGCGTTCAATGCGATGACGCGCTTTTTGCACGATCGCGGAATCCCGGTCGAAATCGAAGCACCGTCGCTTCAGGCGGCCACGTGCGGAAACGGCATCGAAGGCTTCGTCCCCGTCGGCCAATCGCTCTCTTCGTTCACGCGCGCGTACCTGCATCTGCTCCGCTCGTCGGGCGTCACGGTAGCGTATATTAAAGTCGACGAGCCGTACTATTTCGCCAGCGTGTCCTCGGAGCCGGGAACCTGTCACTGGCCTCCGGCCAAGGTAGCCGGGCTGGTTGCGCGATTTACCAGGATGGTGCACGCGATCGACCGGAGCGTGCAAGTTGGGGACGTCGAGCCGGTCATTCCCGGCGGGTACCCGGTCGACGTCGTCACTGCGCTGCTGCGATGGCACGCGGCGTACGCAGCGGCAAATGGGGCGCCGTTTCCGTTTTACATCGCGGATGTAGATTTTGCCGACCCGTCATGGCCGTCGCTTGTGAAGCGACTGGAACGCGACGTTCACGGCAATGGCATGCCGTTCGGCATCATTTACATCGGCGATATGACCGATCGCTCCGACCGCGCGTGGTCGGAAAAAGTCGTCGCGCGGTTTCGCGCTTATCAGGTGCTGGCCGGTGGAAGACCCGACTTCGTCCTGTTTCAATCCTGGGACCCTTACCCGCACTACTGCCTGCCGGAATCCAACCCGACGACGTTCATGGGTGTCGTCCAGGCCTACTTCAATAGCGGGTTGTAGTTAGCGGGCTTCTTGCGCTTAAAACGGCTAGGGGATCGCCTGGATTTTCGCCATCATTCCGTGGTCTTCGTGATCGAGGATGTGACAGTGGAAGAGGAACGTTCCCCGGATGAGCGGATTGCGGAAGTCGGCGATCAGCGTGACCTCGCCGGGTTTGAAAACGCCGCCTTCTTGCCGGCCGTACGGTACGACGACCGTGTCGCGCCAGAAGCGGCGATTGACCGGAACGCCGTCGACCGACTCGACGAAGAAATGCACCTGATGCAAGTGGAACGCGTGGACTTCGGGCGTGAGATTGAGCACGGTCCAGCGCTCGACCGTTCCGGTGTGCACGACGAACGTCGGCTTCGCGCGCGGCGAAAATGCGCGGCCGTTGATGTAGAACCCGTTGGCGTCCTCCGTCAGCCGCACGACGCGCGATACAGCGGGTCGCGGAAGCGGTTGCGGTCGCGCGCGCAAAGCCACCCCAGCTGCCGGTACGAGCGCGCCGGCATCCTCGGACTCAGAGACGCTCACGTGCGCGAGCAGCTGCGGCGGATCGGCGTCGCCGCCGGGACCGGAGAAGTAGCAGCTCGTCTGCAGCGCGCTAGCCGTACGCACGGTTGCAAGAAACTCGACGCGTCCGCCGGGCGGCAGGACGAAATGAGGCACGGCGAGCTGCGCCGGTGCGCCCGGATATTCGTCGAGCGGATACCCGTCGATGCCGACGACGCGCATCGCCGCGCCCCTGACGGAAAGATCGAGCGTACGGTGTCCGGTCGCATTGACGATGCCGAAGAACGCGGGCCGGCCGCTCCTAACGTGCAGCGTCGGCTCGTTCAAGCGATTGACGGTCAGTAAATCGCCGGCCGAGTGCGCGCAGGGTTGGGTGTTGGGCGGCCGCGGCGACGGCGAGCTCATCACCATCTCGCCGGCGTCCGCTGACGTTTGCGGCGCGAGCCGCAGCGATCCGGCGCCGTTTCCGAGCTGGCGCACGAGGAGAACCTGTTCGGGTAACGGCGCTTTGGGGAAAAGCCGTGCGCTCAAGCCCTGCACGACGATCGCGCCGCTCATGCCGCCTTGCCCGACCTGATAGTTCGTTTCGCCGTGAACGTGCGCGTGATACCAGTAGAGCCCGGGCGGTTGCGATGCGGGAACGTGCACGACGTAATGCAGCGAGCCGCCGGGCCGCGCGAGCATCGTCAGAACGTCGTCGGCGGGCTCGTGCGGCGAGACGTTCAAACCGTGGAAGTGCAGGTTGACGTCCGAAGGAAGGCCGTGGCCTTGCAAATCGTCGGAAAGGTCTCCGACGATCGTGTCGCCGGGATTCACGACGAGCGTCGGCGCGTACCCGTAGTCGCCTTGATAGACGAACGTTGGAAAACCGTTGGAGGGGTCGAGCTCGGCGCGCAGCTCGAAGGTCGCGACGCCGTGCGAGGAAACGACCGCGGGCGCTTCGGCCGGTGCGAGCGGAAGCGCGGGTCCGCTCGCACTCACGTTGCAGGCCGCGAGCGAGAGAAGCGCACAGACGGCGCCGATGCGCTTCACGCTCGCGTCCGGGTTTTACAGGAAGAGCGGCAAGAGAGTCGGCGGTTCCATCGCCGCTTTGCCCAGTTTGGTGAGGCCGAATTCCTGCTCCATCGAGGAGAGTTCGTCGTAGTGGTTCGACGGCGTCGCTACGTACAGCGCCGATTTATATCCCGGCGTCATGACGATCATCGCCGTATGGCCGCCGCCGTTGTTGAAGATCGAGCCGCAGCAGCCGAGGTTGGAGCTGTAGTCGTCTTCGTCCCACGTGAGGATGATGGCGGAACCGGTCTTCCAGTACGCCGAGTGCTGAATCGTCAGCACGAGGGCCTTAACGTAGTCGTCGCCTTCCTTGAGCAGCGCATCGTAGTTCGAGCAGTCCGACGTGCCGTGCATATCGTGGCATTCGTCCGGAACGATGAACAAGAAGTTGCGGTTCAGGTTAGCGGTCAAATCGCCCATATTCTTCAACGGAATGACGTTCTTGAGCCGCGCCGGGTTGGTGGCGATTTGGCTGAAGTAGAGGAAGGGATTGTGCTTTTGCGCGTAGTGCGTCGGCCCTTTCGGATTGACCGGGAACTGTACGCCCAAATACCCGACGCTAGGCATCGACTGTTGCAGCGTCGCCCACGTCATGCCCTTGGCCTCGAGCTGGTCCGCGATGTTCATGCCGGTCGCCTTGTCGCAGGTGCCGGCCGCCGGTTTGGGCAGCGAGTAACAGCTCGGGTTGTCGTCCTGGATCCCGTAGTAATCGCCGGCGATGGTCGACAGATAGTTCGGGAGGCTCGGGTGCGTCGTCCCGAAGTTCAGCGTGTTGATACCGTACTTGAGAAGGAGCGAGGTGATGAACGGCGTGTCGAATATGTCCTTGGTGTAGGGTGCGTATTCGGAGGCCTTATGTCGTCCGATGACCTCGTCGAAACTCTGGTTCTCCATCATGATGTAATAGATGTGCGTGAGGTGCGTCTGCACGGCCGGGGCCGGTGCGACCGTGGCGACGAACGCCAGCAGCAGCGCGAAGGCAAACGAAACAAAGGCGAAGTTCCGCCGTTGCATACGGATCCTTTCTCTATATAGATGTGTGTACAGCGATTCGAACAGTATGACAGCCCTTACATAACTCACCATTATGGTGCGTTAACGAGGCGTGGTCACTGTATTAGGAATCGTTAACGTGGGGTAAAGGCTCGAGTCATGCGCGTTCTCGCGATCAACGTCCGCTCGGGCGGCAGCCGCTCGACGGCGGCAGCGCTGATAGCGCGGGCGCTCGGTCACCGGCCGCAGACGCTCGTCCTTTCCGAATTCCGCGACAATACGACCGGCGCGTTCTTGCGCCGGGAACTCGCACGCGCCGGATACGCCGAACAAGCCGCGACCGAAGGGCATCGCGGCAACGGCGTGCTGATCGCGTCGACGATGGCGTTTTCGGCGACCCGCAATCCGTTCGGCCTTGCCGACGACGAGTATCCGAACGCGGCGATCGAAGCGCGCTTTTCGGCGCTGCGCGTTTTCGGCGTCTATCTGCCGGGTCAGGATCGCAAACGTCCGCACTTGCGCTGCCTCATCGCGATCGCGCAACGCTACAACGAACGCAAGATCGACGCGCTGTGCATCGGCGACATGAACTCCGGCCGCAACGAAACCGATATCGAGCTCAATCTCGGCCGCAAACGTCTCGCCGACGAGTTCAGCACCGCCGATCTGTACGCGGAACTCGAGCGGTATTGGACCGAGGCGTGGCTGCATCTGCATCCCGGCGTCAGAGAGTTCAGCTGGTATCCGTTTCGCAAAGAGCCGCCCGCGTCGCGGCGGAACGGTTGGCGCATCGACAAGGCGTTCGTTTCGCAATCGTTGCTGCCGAGCGTGCTGGACGCACGTTACGACCACGGTTTTCGTTTGGAAGGTCTCACGGATCATTCCGGCTTAATCGTCGACCTGTGCATTTAACCAAGCTCGACTGGATTATCGTCGTGCTGTCGCTCGGCGTAACCTTCGTGCCGGCGATCGTGCTGGCGCGCCGCGCGGGCCGCAACGTCACCGAGTTCTTCGCAGCGGGGCGGCAGGCGCCGTGGTGGCTGATCGGCATTTCGCTGGTAGCCACGACCTTCTCGACCGATACGCCCAATCTGGTCACGAATCTCGTGCGCGACGGCGGCGTCGCGGAAAACTGGGTGTGGTGGTCGTTTCTGCTGACGGGCATGGCGACGGTCTTTTTTTACGCGCGGCTCTGGCGGCGCAGCGGCGTGCTTACCGATCTCGAATTTTACGAGCTGCGCTACGCCGGCAAAGCGGCCTCCTTCGTGCGCGGTTTCCGCTCGATCTATTTGGGCCTGTTCTTCAACTGCGTCATCATTGCGACCGTCAATCTCGCAGCGGTCAAGATCGCCAGCGTGCTGTTCGGCTGGCCGCGTGCCGAAACGCTGGCGATTTGCGCGATCGTGCCGATCGTGTTCGCCGCGACCGCCGGGCTCTGGGGCGTCATGGTGACCGACATGATCCAGTTTTGTATCACGATGACGTCGGCATTTGCAGCCGCGTACTTTGCGATTCACGCGCCGGGCGTGGGCGGGCTGCACGGTCTCGTCGCGCACGTCGCCGCCACGGCGCCGTCGCTGCTTTCGCTGCTGCCGAATTTCCGCGATTGGCCGACGGCGCTGGCGATTTTCGTCATTCCGTTAACCGTACAATGGTGGTCGGTGTGGTATCCGGGCGCCGAACCCGGCGGCGGCAGCTACGTCGCGCAGCGCATGCTGGCCGCGCGCACCGAAGCCGATTCGATGTTCGGAACGCTGGCGTTCGCGGCAATGCACTACGCGTTGCGGCCGTGGCCGTGGATCGTCGTCGCGCTCGCCTCGACGATCGTGTATCCGTCGCTGCACGACATCCAAGCCCGCTTCCCAGGCGTGCAGCCCGCGCTGATCGGAAACGACATCGCCTATCCCGCAATGCTCGTCTTTTTGCCGGCGGGCTTTGCAGGTTTCATGGTGGCCGGCATCTTTGCCGCCTATCGCTCGACGATCGAGACGCACCTCAACTGGGGAACATCGTACCTGGTGCACGATTTTTATCAGCGCTTCGTGCGGCCGGGCGCGGAGCAGCGCGAGCTGGTTCTCACCGGGCGCATCGTGACCGCCGCGCTGATGGGCGTCGGCATCGTCTTTACGCTCTTCCTCGACAACGCGAAGGATGCGTTTAACTTGCTGCTGTCGATCGGCGCCGGGACCGGCCTCATCTACCTGCTGCGCTGGTTCTGGTGGCGCATCAACGCGTGGAGCGAGGTCAGCGCAATGGCCTCGTCGTTCGTCGTTTCGGCAGGCTTCTTTGCGGCCGGCAAGCTCGGGCACCCGGCGGCGTCGACGACCGTGCTGCTCGTGACCGTGGCGGTTACCACGCTCGTCTGGCTGGCCGTCACCTTTGCCACGCCCGCGGTCGACGAGGCCGTGCTGGAGGCGTTCTACGCCAAGGTCCGGCCGGCCGGACCGGGATGGTCGGCCGTCCGCCGCCGCGGAGGGCTCCCGCCGTCGCCCGACTCGCCCGCGCAGGCGTTCGCAGGCTGGACGTTCGGTCTGGCCGCCATCTACGGCGCCCTCTTTGCCACCGGTGCCTTCGTCTATGGCCGATCGCTCGAAGGACTGACCTGGGGGGTGGTTTCCGTTGCGGGAGTTATCGGATTGGTAACAATTATTCGGCGAACGTTTACTTCGGAGACGTAGCTCTCCACAGTATTCACAAGACAGACGTCGCACGCTGTGGACAACGAAGGCGCAACTGCGCCCTCTGCCCAACCACACGGACGGCTCGCTCGCCAAAAGGAGAATTGCTTGCAATTGAGATCGTTTGCCGTCGTAACGCTGCTCGCGCTCGGCTTGGCAGGGTGTTCGAGCTCGAATTCAACCGCTTCCAACGCTGCATCGACGGGCGAAACGTCGGCGGCTCCCGGCGGCAAAACCATCGGCGTTTCGATCCAAAACCGCGAGGCGCAGTTCTATCAAGACATGGAAGCCGGGATGCGCCAGGAGGCCCAAAAATTCGGCTATTCCTTGACCGTCGTCGACGCCAACCGCGACAATGCCAAGCAACAGAGCCAAGTCGAAGACTTCATCTCCAAGAAGGTCGATGCTATCGTACTCACGCCGTACGACTCACAAGCCATCGGCAGCGCGATCGTCGAGGCGAATAACGCCGGCATCCCCGTCTTCACGGCGGATAT
>JAFAHZ010000079.1 GCA_019236975.1 Vulcanimicrobiota bacterium
GCGTCGGGGCCGGGCTCGAAACGCAGCTCGAACCGGCTCGAGGATTCCACCTCCGCGCGCACGCGCAGCGCGAGTGCCATGCCGACTGCGTCGAAACCCGGCCCGAGGTTCGCGCTCGTCGCCGGTACGCTGACGCTAAAGCGCACGTGCTTCATACCGCGGGCGACTTGCGTGGATGCGCAGGATGGCGTCGGGGTCCTTGAGCGTGTGGCCCGTGAGCACGGCGACCACGTCGGCGTCGGGGCGTAGCACGCTCTCGTCGCGCAGTGCGCGGGCCCCGGCCAATGCGGCAGCCGACGCCGGCTCGCAGCCGATACCTTCGGCGCCGATGGCGGCTTTCGCATCGTCGATGGCGTCGTCGTCGACGGCGATAACGACGCCGCCGCTCGCGTCGACTTCGTACAGCGCCTTACGCCACGATTTCGGCGAGCCCACCGCGATCGCGCTGGCCGACGTTTGCGGTACGACGGGAACGAGGTCGGCTCGCGCGCTCCACGCGCGTGCAAACGGCGCCGCACCGGCCGCCTGCACGACGGCGAGTCGCGGCAGCCGGTCGATGAAGCCTAACTCGAGCGCTTCGCGAAAACCCTTGCCGATCGCGGCGGAGTTTCCGAGGTTACCGCCCGGAACGAAAACCCAATCCGGAACCCGCCACCCGCGCGCCTCGAGCAACGCGAACGCCGCGCATTTCTGGCCTTCGAGGCGGTATGGGTTGACCGAGTTCACAATCGTGACGGCGCCGTCGTTCGTGCCGTCGAGCCGCGCGAATGCATCGTCGAACGAGCCGTCGACTTCGACGACTTCCGCGCCGTAGTCGTAGATTTGCGCGAGCTTCGACGTGCTCACGCGGCCACGCGGCACGAGTGCGTACGCGTTCAAACCGGCGCGCGATGCGTAGGCGGCCATCGACGACGCGGTATTTCCCGTCGAGGCGCAGGCGACGCCGCGAGCGCCGGCGGCTTTGGCTGCCGATACCGCGACCGTCATGCCGAGATCCTTGAACGACCCGCTAGGATTCATGCCGAGGTGCAAGTACGCGAGGGCGTCGCAGCCGGCGTAGCGCGCGCCGCGCGGCGACTCGTACAGCGGAACGTTGCCTTCGGCCAGCGTGACGATCGCTTCCGAAGGAAGCCGGGGCAGCAGTTCTTCGAAACGCCAAACGCCGCTGAGAAAGCGCGGCTCGTACGAGGCTCGCCGCTCGCGCAGCACGCGCTTAAAGCCTTCGGGATCGAGCCGTGGGAGGCGAACGTGGTATTCCGGCAGTTTCACAATCATCGCTCCGTACAAAAACAAAGAACCCCGCCGGTTCGGCGGGGCTCGTCTTGGCTTCGAAAACTCGCTTCTTAAGTTTTTTCGAATGTGCGCCTACGACGATCCGGCACCGAACCGCGACCCGGAGGTCGTGGTCGTGGTGGTCGTGGTCGTCGTCGTGGCACGTAGATCCATCGTGCTCACGAAGGTAGCAGGCGAGCCGTTGGGCCGTCAAGGCGCCTTGCAGATTCTTTGCGCTCGGCTGCGCCGCCAGGGTACACGGTTTGTTAAGAATAGGGATTAACGGCGGCATCCGAGGGGTAACTAGCCTGAGAGGACGTCATTCCGACGGAGGTGGCGCATGAGGCCTGTCGTCGTCGTTTTTGCCGGCGAGTACAACGTCAACTCGAAGGCGCGTTTACACCGCGAACTCGGCCGGCTCTCGACTAAGCCCCAACTCGTTCTCGATTTCAGCGAAGTTACGTACGTCGATTCGACGTGCGTCGCCGAGCTGATGCGGATGGAGCAGCGGCGGATGGTCGCCGGGTTTGGCAATACGATCATCGTTACGCAAACGGCGGTGCTCTTGCGCATTTTCAACGTGCTCGCGCTCGACCGGATCTTTCGCGTCGTGCCTTCGATGAACGACGTCGCGGGAGCCGACGAAGGTTTGCACGTCGAGTACGCTTTCTGCGGGGAAGACGCATCGGCGCGCGTTCCCCAGGACTACGAAAAGGCGAGGTTCGGGTCGGCCGAAAGCGTGAGCGGATCGGCGCGCGCCGCGTCGCGCTGATAAAATGCCGCGGCCGCGATCATGGCCGCATTGTCGGTGCAATACTTCGGCGCCGGTACGAAGGCCGTCACGCCGTTGCCTTCGGCCCACCGGCGCAGCGCATTCTGCAGCGCGGAGTTTGCGGCAACGCCGCCGGAGAGCACGACCGCTTCGTATCCACCGCGCTCGAACGCGGCTTGCAAACGCGCCATCAACACGTCGACCACCGCCGCCTGAAACGAGGCGGCGACGTCCTCTGGGGGTGCATCCCGGCCGGCTTCGGATTCGAGAAAGTAGCGCACCGACGTTTTGAGGCCCGAAAACGAGAGGTCGAGCGAATCGGCGCCCGGACGGTGACGCGGGAAGGCGTAGGCGCGCGGATTCCCGCGCTGCGCCAGCCGGTCGAGCTGCGGACCGCCGGGATAGGGAATGCCGAGC
>JAFAHZ010000161.1 GCA_019236975.1 Vulcanimicrobiota bacterium
GCGCCGTTCCTCCCGCATTGCTGATGACCGCGAACGTCGCCTTGCCGGCACCCGTGTCGGTCTCGCCGAACGAGCCCACGAATCCCGGCTGCGAGACCGTCAGCGTGACGGCGTTCGGCGCTCCGGTCGCGATGAAGTTTAACGGCGCCGGCGTTGCCGTGATTTGGCCGGGGACCTGCACCGAAATCGCCAGCGGTGAAACCTCGGCGTTGCCGCCGGTAAAGACCGCCGTGCAGCTTCCGTCCGCAAGGGGCGTCACTTGATAGGTCGTCGTGTTGACTTTAACGACGGTTGCGGCGCCCGCGCAATCGTCGATCTCCGTGAAGGCTCCGCTATAGCCGCTCTGCGTCACGCTCACGTTCTGCGCGTTCGGTGCGCCGGTAGCCGTAAAGCTCAGCGACGACGGGTTGACCACGACGGGGCCGGGCAGCGCCACGGAAATCGACGCCTGCCCCTGCAATCCCAGCGCGCCGGTAAAGGTCGCGGTGCACGAACCGTTCGCAATGGCGGTGACCGAGTACGTCGCCGAGCCGCCGGCGTTTGCCGTGGGCGATACCGTCGCGGTATGCGAGCAGTTGTTGCTTTCTTCAAAGGCGCCGCTATAGCCGGCCTGCGTGACATTGGTCGCTTGAGCGCCGCCGGTACCCGACGAGGTCACGCTCACCTGGTGTGGTGAGACCGAGACCGCGGGAACCGCAACCGTAATGGGAAGCGTCGCCTTTGCAGCGTTGCCGCCGGCAAACGTTGCGGCGCACGAGCCGTTGGCGGTGGGCGTCACCGTATACACGGCTTTGCCGCCGCCGTTACTCGATGCGACGACGGTTGCCGTCTTCGCACACGTATCGGTTTCCGCAAACGATCCGCGATATCCCGATTGGGAAACGCGCACGGTTTGCGCGCTCGCCGACGTCAAGTCCAATCGCGTGGGCGAAAGCACGACTCCGGCCGACGGTTTCACCGCGATCGGGAGGGTTTCCGATTGTCCGTACGCTCCGAAGAAGGTCGCGGCGCACGTGCCTTTGCCGACCGGCGTCACGAGGTACGCCGCAGCGCCGCCCGCGTTGTGCTTTTCGGCGATCGTCGCCACGTTCGCGCAGGTACTCTTGAGCGAAATCTTTCCGGTGTAGTCGTCTTGCGACACGTCGACCGTCATCGCGCTGCGGGAGCCGATCGAGTCAAACGTTAGCTGCTGCGGCGTCACGACGATTTTGGGTGCCGCGACGATGTTGACGTTCTGAAGTGAAACCGGATGCGCCATAGCGCCGCCGCCGCCGATGATGGTAATCGAGGCCGACCCCGCACCGAGCGCTACGACGTAGGCAATGCCGTTCTTACTAACGACCTTGCTCGCGCAGACTACGTTCTTACCGGGAGGTGTCAACGAAAGGCAAAGCACGGCCCCGTTTGAGGATTGGTACGTAAACGGCCCTTTGTACGACCGCTGCTTTGCGATCGCCGTTACTGCATCGCCGGGATACTGCAGCGTGCCGATAACGGCCACGGCGATCTGCCCGGGAGGGGGCGGAGTCGGCGTAGGCGGTACGGTACTCGAGGAGTTGCTTGAGCACGCCGCAAGCACGACGAGCGCAATGCTGGGTAACCAGCAGCGTCTGCGCACGATCGACCTCCCATAACGACGCCTGGCGCCGCTTCGTGAGTACAACGTCCTAGGGGCGCGCTCAGTTCCCTGCTTATGCACCGCCCCGGACGAAGAATACCGCCGTCATCACGGCTCCGATCGCGATGACGATCGCACGCGAAATGCCCTGCGGTAACGTGCGGAAGAAGCGCGCGCCGAGATATCCGCCCGCCAGGGCAATCGCCGCCATCGGAAGGGCAAACCGCCAATCGACGATGCGGGCGATAACGAACGGAACGAGCGCGACGCCGTTGATGGCGACGGAAAGCACGTTTTTTACGGCGTTCTGCGCGTTGAAGCTCGGCAAGCCCGAAAAGGCCAGCAGCGCGAGCATGACGATTCCCATGCCCGCTCCAAAATAGCCGCCGTAAATCGCGACGAAAAACTGGACGAATATCTGCCAGGGTGCGTGCCGCGGCGGCGCCGCTTCGGCCTCTCGTTTGAGCTGCGGGCTGGCGGCGAATACGGCCGTGGCAAACAGCAGCAGCCACGGTATGAGACGTTCGAACACCTGTGGCGGCGTCACGAGCAGCAGCACCGCACCGGCGAGGGCACCGGCGATGCTCACGGCTACGATCGGAAGTAAAATGGCGCGGTGCGCGGCGACTTCTTCCTTATAACCTCGCGCGCTGCCGATCTGCCCGACCCACATGGCCGCGTTATTGGTCGCATTGGCCGAAATCGGCGGTACGCCCGCGAACACGAGAGCCGGAAACGAAACGAAGCTGCCGCCGCCGGCGACGCTATTCATCGCGCCCGCGACGAACGCAGCGCAAAGAGGGATCACGTAGTGCGGGAAGCTTACGGTGCGACTCGCTCGCGTTTGGTGACGCGGTACACGCGCCGAACGTTCTTGAGCGATCCCAGCTTCGTGAGAATCTTATGCAGATGGTCGAGATCGCGGATCTGAACGGTTAAGCTCGTCACGGCCATACCGTCGCGCCGGACGCGAGCGGTCACCGAGCTGACCTGCGTTTTGAGCTCGGCGAATACGCCCATGATGTCTTGCAGCAGCTGCGAACGGTCTTCGGCTTCGACCTCGACGTCCACTGCGTGCGTCAGTTCGGAGTCGACCAGCCATTGCGCTTGCAGGATGCGCTCCGGCGTTGCATTCATAAAGGCGACGTTCGGACAGTCCGCGCGATGCACGCTCACGCCGCGGCCGATCGTCACGTATCCGATGATCGGATCGCCCGGTACCGGCGAGCAACACTTCGAGAGCCGCACCAGCACGTCGTCGACGCCGGCGATGCGGACGCCCGACGATTTTCGCGCGCTGCGGCGTACCGGCGGTTTGCGGCCGATCTTCGTCAGATCGACGACGTTGTCGCTCTTGACCTCGTCGCGAATTCGGTTCGCCACCGCCTGCGCCGACTGATCGCCGAAGCCGATGGCCGCGAAGAGATCGGTCGGCGTGGCATAGTTCAACCGTGAGGCAATGCGTTCGATGAGTTCGCCGCGTGCGATATCGACCCGCAACCCGGCTCGCGCGAGCTCCTGCTCGAGCGACTCTTGGCCGGCCAGCACGTTCTCTTCGCGCCGCTCTTTGCGGAACCACTGCTTGATTTTGTGTTTGGCGCTCGACGTCTTGACGATCGATAGCCAATCCAACGACGGCCGCGCGCTGGACTTATTGACCAAAATCTCGCAGATATCGCCATTGTTGAGCTGATAATCCAACGGAACGATCCGGCCATTGACCTTCGCACCGACGCAGTGGTTGCCGACGTCGGTGTGCACCGAATAGGCGAAATCCAGCGGCGTTCCTCCGGCGGGCATCGAGTAGACGTCGCCGCGCGGAGAAAACACGAATACTTGAGAGTCGAACAGATCGAGCTTTAAATTCTCCATAAACACGCGCGAGTCGCGCATGTCTTTTTGCCATTCCAGCAGCGCCCGCAGCCACGAAAGCTTGTTCTCGAACTGATCTGCCTTGCCGCCCTCTTTGTATCGCCAATGCGCGGCGATGCCGTACTCGCCGGTGCGATGCATCTCCCACGTGCGGATTTGGATTTCGAGCGGTTCGCCGGTCGGGCCCACTACCGTCGTGTGCAGCGACTGATACATGTTCGGCTTGGGCATCGCGATGTAGTCTTTGAAGCGGCCCGGCAGCGGCGTCCACATCGCGTGAACGGCGCCGAGCGCAGCGTAACAGTCTTTTACGGTGTCGACGATGATCCGAATCGCAGTAAGATCGTAGATCGTCGAAAAGTCGCGCCCTTTTTTGATCTTCGAGTAGATCGAGTAAAAGTGTTTGGGACGTCCGTGGATCTCGGCGTTGACGTTGAGCTCTTTGAACTCGCGGCGCAGACGCGCGATCGCTTCTTCGACGTCGGCTTCGCGCTCGTGGCGCGTTTTAGCGACCCGCTCGACGATCTCTCGGTACGGCTCGGGATCGAGGTAGCGCAAGCAGATGTCCTCGATCTCCCATTTGATCTTCCAAATCCCCAAGCGGTGCGCGATAGGCGCGTAGATGTCGAGCGTTTCTCTGGCGATGGCCTGCTGCTTGGCGGGCGGTAAGCTCGAAAGCGTGCGCATGTTGTGAAGGCGGTCGGCGAGCTTGATGATGATGACGCGGATGTCCTTGGCCATCGCCATGAACATTTTGCGCAGGTTTTCGACCTGGGCGTCTTCCTTAGATTGATACGGAATGCGGGTAAGCTTGGTCACGCCCTCGACCAGCTGCGCGATCTCCTCGCCGAACTCGGTGGCTACTTGCTCGCTCGTGATCGACGTATCTTCGACGACGTCGTGAAGCAGCGCCGCCGCAATCGTTTGGCGATCCATTTCCAGCTCGGCGAGAATCGCCGCCACCGCTAGGGGATGCTCGATGTACGACTCGCCCGAGGCGCGCCGCTGGCCTTCGTGAGCTGCATCGGCGACCTCGTAGACGCGCGTCAGCCACTTCCCGTCGAACGACGGGTCGTAGAGCAGAACGCGGGCAACGAGCTCCTGGATGGTCATGGCGGTATCCAGGTATTATATCGCACCGGCAAAGCCGGCGGTTAGGGCGTTGGACTTGGCGCCGCCGTGGCCGGCACCTCGACCTCTTCCGTCGTCAATTTGTCCTTGAAGTAGATGGTCGCGATCTTTCCCTGCGCATCGACGATCATCCAGAGATAGACGCTGCCCTCCTGGCACTGCATCTGATAGATGTAGCCGTGGGCATCGGGGGGCATATCGGCCGACAGCAACGGACCGACATAGGTCGCGTCGGTCAGCGCGCCGAGTAATCCCAGCTTGCGCGATACGTCGTCGATCTTGTCGGGGGTGAGTTTCGATTGCACGCCGGCGGCGTAGAGACTCCTATTGATCGTTCCCGCCTGCCATGCGACGAACTGCTGCCTCACGATTTTGGTAATAGCCGGATCGGCGACCGGAGCCGGCGACGGAGAGGGCGTCGGCGCCGGATGCGGACGAGCGCCGGCGACCGCGCAGACACCCGCGAAGCACGCGATCGCCGCCACTGCGGCAACCCCGCTAGTACGTAACGAACGTAACGACATCGCTGCCTTGTAATGCTTCCCGGCCATGCAGACCGTCGAGTTCGATGAGAAACGCAAACGCGCTGACGACGGCGCCGAGCCTTTCGAGCAGACGGCGCGTGGCCGCAGCCGTTCCGCCGGTGGCGAGCAGATCGTCGACCACCAGGACGCGGTCGCCTTGGCCGATTGCGTCGGCGTGGATCTCGAGCGAGTTGGTACCGTATTCGAGCCCGTACTGCTCCGTGAGCGTCTGATGGGGAAGCTTTCCCGGCTTGCGAACCGGGATAAAACCCGCCCCGATCGCGTAGGCAATCGGCGCTCCTAGAATGTAGCCGCGTGCCTCGATCCCGACGACGTAGTCGATTCCTTGGCCGTTAAAACGCTCGACGAAGAGGTCGATTGCCTGCCGAAAGCCTTGCTTATCTTTCAACAACGGGGTAATGTCACGGAAAAGGATCCCGGGAATCGGAAAATCCGGGATCGCTCGAATGAGGGCTTCGATCTCCATCGCGGAACGGGGATTCGAGGAACGCCTTGGCGCGCCTCTACCTTTACCGACGGGGTTCGAACCCGAGGAAAGGATCGAACGAATGAAGCAGCGAGCTCTCGCGACCGTCCTGGTGGCGGCGCTGGCCGTGGGTGCAACGGCACCCGCGCTCGCCGACGGTGCTGCGAGTACCCGCAACATCATCCTCTTCAGCGCAGCTGCCACGGTTTTTACCGTAAACTACGTCAAGAAAGTCCGCCAAAAGCGTCAAGAACAAAAGGAAGTCTCTCGCCGTCAAGACGCCTATCGCGACTGGTTCTATCACAAGTACAACTACTATCCAACCTACGATCAATTCAAGCAATGGTACGTCCAAACGTACAATACGAGTCCTGAGTAACCGCTTCCGTGTCTCGCGCGCCGAGCCGTCCCCGCGTGGTTGGCTCGGCGCTTTCTTCGGTCGCGGCGATACGCGCCGCATGCTGCTCGCGTTCGCCCTCGCTATCGCCGTTCACGAAATTCTCGCCGGGCTGATTCCGCACGCGTCGCCCGAACCCCAACGATTAGAAATCGTCTCGCACGTCGCCATTACGCGCATCTCTCGCCGGCCGCTGCCCACACCGACGCCGCCTCCACCGCCGTCGCCGCACCTCGTCAGTCACGCGCGGACGATCGCCCCCGTCGAAACGCACGTCATTGCCCGGACGACAACGGGGCTGTCGTCGCGCAAGGAGATCGTGCATCGCGTTGCCGCGTCGCGCCCGAAACCGCCGCCGGTATCGCATTCGAAGCCCGTTTGGGATTTGCCGGCCGGCGGCCAAGGCGCCGGTGCGGGGAACGCGTCGGGCGCCGGCAGTCTGGGAACGGGCGGAACGGGAACGGGCGCCGGAAACGCCGGGACCGGCAGCGGCGCGTCGGCCGGCAACGAGCCGTGTGGCTTCGTGACGTTCATGAATCCGCACGGCGCGCGGTTCGATCCGCAGACGCGCGGTTTTTGGGTCGACGTCCAGATGTCGGTGCATTTCCCGGACGGGCACAGCGAATCGCTCCTGCTCGACTATCCCTGGTACTACCCGAGCTCGGCCGCTAACCCGTT
>JAFAHZ010000082.1 GCA_019236975.1 Vulcanimicrobiota bacterium
AATATGGTGATCGACCCTCTCTTGCGGATCGGCGACGAGAACGGCGCCGACGAAGGCAAGCTCGATCTCCGCGAGGCCATCGTCAATTATCCCAAGCCGTTGTTGATGATGCTCGCCGACCCCGAAGAGTCGGTCGTCCACGCCGACGACGTTGCATTCATCCGGCAACACGGCGGCGCCAACGTCACCGTGCACGTATTCGAGGGCCAAGGACACAGTCCGCATCGCACCGCGTTCGAGGACTTCATGCGCGTCCTCGACGCGTTCTTGAGCGTTCCGGCCTAGTCGGTTGCGCTGATCACGCCCCCGATGAGGTTGCTCGACGCGAGAGCCTCATCGCTCGCGCGTGAGAGCGGCCGTTCGAGCGAAGCATAAACGTCCAGCAGCGCCCGGCGTGCGGCGTCGACGGTGCAGGCCTCGAAGCGCACGTTTTCGCCCGGACGGTGTTGTGCGAACGCGCCGATGTCGGCACGCGCGACCGTTCCAAGTTTCGGATAGCCGCCGGTGGCTTGATGATCCGCCATTAATACGAGCGGCTGGCCTGCGCCGGGAACTTGAATCGCGCCCAGCGGAATGCCGTCCGAAACGATATCGAAGCCGCCGCTGTGCGTGATGCGCGGCCCTTCGAGCCAATATCCCATGCGATCGAACCGCGTGCTGATCGTATATGCTTGCGTGAAGAACGTCGCGCGCGCTTCGTCGGTGAAGTAGTCGTCTTGCGGGCCTAAAACGACGCGGATGCTGCCTTTGGGACGTTCGAGCAGCGGCGTCAACAGCGCGCCGGTTTGCGGTTGTGCGTCGCTTGCGCACGCTGCGAGGGCGTCGCCGGCGCGCAGCGCGCGACCCTCGATTCCGCCGATGGCAAAGCGCGCGTACGTCGAACGGCTGCCGAGCACGCGCGGCACATCGATTCCGCCGGCGATTGCAAGATACGTCCAGTTCCCCCAACTGGATCCGGCGCGCGCGCGCAAATGCTCGCCGGGTTCGAGTCGCACAATGCCGGCGGTTGACAACCGCGCTCCCGAGCGTTCCCATATGAAACCACCGCCGCCGAATGCGACGACGAGCGGCGCAGCTTCGCACGCGACCGCAATGCCGGCGCGCGAAATCTCGATCGCGGCTGCGTCGCGCGGATTCTCGAGCGCGCGATTGAGAATTTCGTACGCGATCCAATCCATCGGCCCCGACGCAACGACGCCGTAGCGCAGATAACCGTAACGCCCCGCGTCCTGGATCGTTTCGCCGGGTCCCGCGCTAAGAACGCGCAGCCGGCCGCTCAACTGAAGCGCTCGAACGTCGCGGCGTCGATCGGCTCGAAGACAATCTCGTCACCGACGTCAAAAAGAAACGGCGTTTCGCGCTCCAGATCGAACACGCGCAGCGGCGTGCGGCCGATCATGTACCAGCCGGTCGTCATGGCGACGCCGGTGATGACCACCTGCTCGCCCGCGATTTGCACGGCGCCGATCGCCGTCGGCGAGCGCGGAGTTTCGCGGCGCGGAATCTCGAGTTCGTGTGGTAAGCGCCCGAGATACGCAAATCCCGGCAAGAATCCGTACATGTAGAGCCGGTATCCGGCTTGTGTGAAGCGCTCGACGATGTGCGCTTCGTCAACGTGCAGCCGCTGCGCGACCTCGGTGAGATCTTCGGCATACGGTAATTGGAAGCACGCCGGAACGTTCCGCCGTGCCGGCGCGATCGTTACCGACGTCGTGCGTGCCAAGAGCAGCTGCACCTTGCGCGCCAACTCTTCGCGGCCTAATTGCCGCGGATCGTAGTGCACCATCAGTGACCGGTACGTCGGGACGGTTTCGATGACGCCGTCGATCCGCGCTTTGGTGACGGCCGCGTCGAGTGCCAGCACGCGGTCGTGGAGCGCGGGCTCGACGATCCGTCCGAACTCGACGACGAGCGCCGATTCGCCCGCGTCGAGAAATCTAGGCCGCTGCGAAGGACCGCAGCCGGATGCCGGCACCTTCGAGACCCGTGCGCACCGCGCGGCCGATTGCGACCGCGCCGGGCGTGTCGCCGTGCACGCACACGCTTTCGATTTTGGTCGGCAGACGTTTCCCGCTCGTCGAGATAACCGCGTTCTCCGCGACCATGTCGACGACGCGGCGCACGACCGCATCGGGATCGTGAATCACGGCGCCGGGAAGTTTGCGGGACACGAGTTGCCCGTCGTCAGCGTACGCGCGATCGGCGTAGATTTCGTACACCAGCCGCAGTCCGGCCTCGTTGCCGGCGCGCTCGAGTTGCGTTCCGCCCATCACGAGCAGCGCCAAGTTCGCGTCAACCGCCTTCGTTGCTTTCGCGACCGCACGCGCAATCTCGAGCTCCTCGGACGCCATGTTTCCGAGTGCGCCGTGTGCTTTCACGGACGTCAACTTGTGACCGACGAGCGTCGCCATCGCCACCGCGGCGCCGATTTGATACACGAGGAACCGCACGATCTCATCGGTTGAATACGGCAAGCGTCGCCGGCCGAAGCCCCACAAGTCCGGGAAACCGGGATGCGCACCGACCGCGACGCCGCGCGCTTTCGCCGCCGCCATCGTTGCGGCCATCACTTCCGGATCGCCGCCGTGAAAACCGCACGCGACGTTTGCGGTCGTCACGACGTCCAGCATCGACATGTCGTCGCCGATCGTGTAGGCCCCGAAGCCCTCGCCCATGTCGCAGTTGATGTCCATGGCTGGGCCGAAGTTCTCCTTATGAACACGCGCGTCTTGCTGGCGCGCCGGCCCGAGGGCGAGCCGGTGCCGGAAGACTTTCGCATCGTCGAGGAACCGGTACCGGCGGCGGGTGAGAATCAGGTCTTGCTGCGCACGCGATTTCTGTCGCTCGATCCGTACATGCGCGGACGCATGAGCGCGGCCAAGTCGTATGCCAAGCCGGTCGAGATCGGCGACGTCATGGTCGGCGCCACGGTCAACGACGTCGTCGAGTCGAAGAATCCGGCCTTTGCGCGCGGTGACACGGTACTCGCGAATGCCGGTTGGCAAACGTTTGCGTTGTCGGACGGCCGCGACTTGCGCAAGCTCAACGGCGACGACGTGCCGCCGACCTACGCGCTGGGACTTCTCAGGATGCCGGGCTTGACTGCGTATTGCGCATTGCTCGACGTCGGGCAACCGAAGCCCGGCGAAACCGTCGTGGTTTCGGCAGCGTCGGGTGCGGTCGGCGCCGTCGCCGGTCAGATTGCAAAGATCAAAGGCTGTCGCGCAATCGGCATTGCCGGCAGCGACGAGAAATGCCGTTACGTCACGGAAACGCTCGGTTTCGATGCGTGTATCAACCGGCGCACTGCCGACATCAACGACGCGCTACGAGCGCACTGTCCGGACGGCGTCGATGTGTACGTCGATAACGCCGGCGGGCCGATCCTCGAAGCCGTCATGCGCAATCTGCGGCTGCGTGCGCGCATCGTCATCGTCGGGCTGATCGATCAATACAACGCGACCAAGGCGCCGCCGGGCCCGAACCTGCGGGCGCTGCTCGTGTACCGCGCGCGCATCGAAGGGTTTTTGGTATACGATCATTGGGGGCATTTCGACGCCTTCGAGCGCGACATGCGGACGTGGCTGCGCGAGGGCAAACTCCGCTATCGTGAGGACATCGTCGATGGGCTGGAAAACGCACCGCGCGCGCTGATCGGCATGTTGCGTGGGGACAACTTTGGGAAGTTGATCGTTAGAGTCTGACGAAGGCAGGAAGCGACTATGGCAAAGATGATCGACCGGTCGACC
>JAFAHZ010000148.1 GCA_019236975.1 Vulcanimicrobiota bacterium
GCTGAGAACCGAAGCTGGAGAGGCCGCGATCGACGATCCGGCGGTCTCTCAAACGTCGCTCGAGGAGCAGCTCGCCGCCGAGAAATCGCGAGCCGACGACAACTACAACAAATTTCTGCTGGCGATGGCCGACTTCGAGAACTATAAGAAGCGGCTGCAGCGCGACATCGATTCGATCGTAACCTCTCAGCGGCGGATGCTGCTAGAGCGTTTCCTGCCCGTCATCGACAACCTCGAGCGCGCGCTCGCGGCAGGTGGTGGCGAAGGTCTGCGCGGCGGCATCGAGCAAACGCTGCGAGGTTTTGAGGCGCTCTTGTCCGGCGAAGGCGTCAAAGCCCTCGACGTCAAGGGCAAGCCGTTCGATCCGCGGGTAGCCGAAGCGATTGGAACGACGGCCGCAAGCAACGGCACCGACGACGACACGGTCGTCGAAGTGGCTCAGAAAGGATACAGCCTGGGCGACGATTTATTGCGGCCCGCCAAGGTTATCGTGGCCAAGCACGACGCCGGATGAACTTCAAGGATTACTATACGATCTTAGGCGTCCCAAAAAACGCGGCCGAGAAAGACATCAAGTCCGCGTACCGCAAGCTCGCCCGCAAGTGGCATCCGGACGCGAATCCATCGAACCAGCACGAAGCCGAGGAAAAATTCAAAGAGATTTCCGAGGCGTACGAAGTGCTGGGGGATCCGGAGAAGCGAAAAAAATACGACATGCTCGGCCCAAATTGGCAAGAGGCCGCGCGTCAAGCCGAGCAGCAGCGCCGTTACCGCAGCAGCGGTCAAGAGTTCGACTTCGACTTCGGTCCGGGAGGAGCCGGCGCCGGCGGTCCGAGCGGCTTCTCGGACTTCTTCGACATGTTCTTCTCCGGCATCGGACGCCGGCAAACGACGCAAACCACCGGTTTTCCGCAGCGCGGGCAAGATCTGGAAACGACGATCGAGCTCGGCTTACGCGACGTCTACGACGGCGGCAAAAAAGCCGTTTCGCTGCAAGTGGAAGACATCTGCACGAAGTGCCGGGGAACCGGAACCGAGGCGGGTCGCCTGTGCGTGCAGTGCCACGGCACCGGCCACCTTCTCGTTACCAAGAAATTCGAGGTGTCGATTCCAAAGGGCATCGGCGACGGACAGCGCATTCGGCTGGCCGGGCAAGGCGGCGCGGGACTCAACGGAGGCCCGAGCGGCGATCTCTACCTCATCGTGAAGCTGCACGACGACGTCACCTACAAACGCAAGGGCGACGACCTCTACGTCGACTTGCCGGTAAGCATCTACGATCTGCTGCTGGGCGGCGAGGTAAAGGTGCCGACGCTCAGCGGACAAGTGGCGATGACGATTCCGGAGGGCACGCAGAACAACCGGCTGCTGCGGCTGTCGGGCCGGGGCATGCCGCGCGTGAAGGGCGGCGGCACCGGCGATCAGTACGTGCGTCTCATCGGGCAGCTCCCGCAAAACCTCAACGACAAAGAGAAAAAACTCATCAAGGAGCTCGCCGCACTGCGAAACGGAAAGCGCTGACGACGAGGTGACGCTCTGCTAGCCGGGCACGGCCTGATGTGGTCGAACATCTACGGACCGGAAAAGCCGCACATCAAAAGGCGCGTCGAGTGGAAGCGCATCGGCGCGCTTTTTGCGCCGTATTGGCGCCAGCAGACCGTCGTCCTGATCTGCATCCTGGTGAGCTCGTGTTTGGGGCTGGTGCCGGGCTTCGTCATGGCGCGGATCATCGATTCCGCCTTCCCGCACCATAATTTCGGCGAGCTGGCCGTGCTGGTCGGCGTCATGCTCGGCGCCGCGCTCGCGTCGGCGGCGCTGGCCGTGCTGCAAGGCTATCTCAACTCGATCGTCGGCGAAGGCATCATGCGCGACATCCGCACGCGCTTAGTGGCGCACCTGCATCGCATGCCGATCGCCTTCTTCACCGGCACGAAAACCGGCGAAATCATGAACCGCGTCAGCAACGACGTCGACAACATCGATAGCGTCGTGACCGGTACGCTCACGACAATCGTTACCAACGTCGCCATCATTGCGACGACCGTCATTGCCATGTTCGTGTGGAACTGGCGGCTGGCGTTGATCTCGGTGGCGGTGGTGCCGCTCATGGTCTTCCCGCTCGGGCCGGTCGGGCGGCGCATGTACGACGTGCGCAAGCAGACGCGTCAAAAGCGCGATGAGATCGAATCCATCACGCAGGAGACGCTGTCGATCTCCGGCATCACGCTGATCAAGTCGTTCGCGCGCGAAGCCTTCGAGCGCTCGCGGTTCTACGACGTCGGAACGCGCCTGATGCAGCTCGAGATCAACCTCGCCATGGTCGGCCGCTGGTTCATGGCGTCGCTCGGAGCGATGATCATCATCGGGCCGGCCATCGTGTGGCTAGGCGGCGGTTGGTACGCACTCCAGTCCGGCATTCAAGTCGGCGTCGTCGTGGCGTTCGTTTCGTTCATCACGGCACGGCTCTACGGGCCGGCCGCAGCCCTCGCCGGCATTCAGGTGCAGATCGTCAGCGCCTTGGCCGTGTTCGAGCGCATTTTCGACTACCTCGAAATGGAGCCGGAGCAGTACGATCCGCCCGATGCGATCGTTCTGCCGGGCGTGCGCGGAGAAATCGAATTCGCGAACGTGTCGTTTGCCTACCCCGGCACGGAGCGCATCGTGCTCGACGGCGTCTCGTTTCACGTCAATCCCGGTGAGGCCGCCGCATTCGTCGGTCCGTCCGGCGCGGGGAAGACGACGATCACGCAACTGGTCCCGCGCTTCTACGATCCGACCGAAGGGCGCGTCTGCGTCGACGGACACGACGTGCGTTCGGTGGCACTAGAATCGCTGCGACGCGACATCGGCATCGTCACGCAAGAGACGTACCTCTTCCACGACACGATCGCGAACAATCTGCGTTACGGAAAGCCCGACGCGACCGAGGCCGAGCTGATCGCCGCCGCGAGCGCCGCGTATATTGCCGACTTCGTCGCCACGCTGCCCGACCGGTACGACACCGTCGTCGGCGAGCGCGGACACAAGTTGTCGGGCGGCGAACGCCAGCGGCTCGCGCTCGCGCGCGTGCTGCTCAAAGATCCGCGCATTCTGATTTTGGACGAAGCGACCAGCTCGCTGGATTCCGAAAGCGAGGCCGCGATTCAAGCGGCGCTCGTCACCGTGATGCGCGGGCGCACGAGTCTCGTCATCGCACACCGCCTATCTACCATCCTCGCCGCGGACGTCATCTTCGTCGTCGACGGCGGACGCATCGTAGAAACGGGCCGCCACGCGGATTTACTCGCGCGTGGCGGCTTGTACTCGCGCCTCTACCGGACG
The DNA here is from genome assembly GCA_019236975.1 of Vulcanimicrobiota bacterium. Classification (GTDB taxonomy): domain Bacteria; phylum Vulcanimicrobiota; class Vulcanimicrobiia; order Vulcanimicrobiales; family Vulcanimicrobiaceae; genus JAFAHZ01. The sequence goes on from JAFAHZ010000148.1 coordinate 3,322, forward strand.
CAGTTCAGAACCTTATCGGCCTAACGTCCCTTATTGGGGATTGTTGTTGTAGTAGTTGATGCCGTTGGTGACCGACGTGATCGCCGAGTTGATGCTGTTGATGGCTTGCTGGCGATAGCCGCCCTTATTTGCGGGCGCCATATTGAGTTCGTGCAGCGCGTCGTAGAGATAGTTTCTGGCGTTGACCATGTGCGGTTGGCTTGCGGCCAGCGCGATACCGTAGCCGATCCCCATGAAGACGAACGCAAACGCGACGACGGCGGCGATGCGAGCTATGCGAGAACGAATCACGTGAACCCCCTTCTCGAGCGGAATGAGAACGAGGTCTCATTACTGTCGCGCGGGCGTTCCGCCCTTCAGCCTACGGCGGCGGGATGACTTGGGGATTGGCGAGCTGCGTGCTCGAGCCGGATATCGTCCACGCCGGCGTGCTCGAGCCGGCAGCGAACTTTTCGACCGTTGGGGGCGAGTTAATCCCGATGAAGATATCGCCGGCGCCGTCGACGGCTGCGGAACTCGCGATGACACCGTTTAGGAGTTGCGTGCCTGCAGTCGAGCCGGGCGCGTATTCGTAGACGTTTCCGTCGAAGAGCGCGTAAAAATTGCCCGCGTTATCGGACCCCGCAATCGACGGGAATCCGTAGCCGGAAAATGCGATCGTTCTGCTAGCCGCAATTTTCCCGCTTCCCGAGGTCGCGGCGTATTCAAGGATCTCGTTTATCGGGTAGTATCCAAGAGACTCTAAGGAAAGATACACGTTCCCGGCAGCATCCGCATAAATGCTGTCCGGATTTATTTGGCCGCGCAGATACCGCGAACAGTCGATCCTGCGAATAGGCTGCAGAACGCCGGATCGGCCGCCGGGAAACTCCTCGATGACGCACGGCCCGTACTCCTGCGCGTTCAACGCGTACAGGTTGCCCGACCCGTCGATTGCCGACGGCGTAAAACCGTTCGGCAGAATCACTTCTAGTAAACCGCCGCCCCAATTCGCGCGGGCGACGGAGCCGTCCCAAAAACCGCCCGCCGCGTTCTCCCCAAAAATGGGAAAGTCGGGAACAATGGAGCGCAGCGGCGCCGCATTTCCCGTTGCGCCCGCGGCGTACTCGGCAAGATATGCGTAGTTGCCCCAGGAGTTAGTGACCAGAATCGGCGCCTCTGCGGTGGGACCGGGCGAGGTTTGCACCATCGTTCTTGCCGGTGGATAACCGTTAACGGACGCCGTTATCGTCTCGGGTACGTCTTTGATGCCGTTGTAGACGATCTGCGCTTGGGTGCCACAACATTTCAGGTACGAATACTGTTTCGTCAAGAACCCGGACACCGACAGCGAAGCATCGACGATGAGCTTGCCGTCGACCTTGCTCTTAGCATAGATGCTCGGCACGGCCGTCCCCGACGCGTCGATCGCATACAGCGTCAACGCCAACGGGCTCCACTGCCCTTGCGCGACAACTTTTTGACTGCTGGACACCGCGATCCGATCCGCTATGGCGATAGGCTGCGCGGCGACGTGGTTCTTCCCCGGAAACAGATCGACGAAGCTCGCGGCGTTCGCCAACGTTTGCTTCGTAATGCTCGGACCGGCGAACGTCCGCAGAGTCAAGAGTTGATGGTTTCCCGCACGCGCGGGTACGGTCACGGTGCACCGCAGCGGTGCACCGTTGCCACCGAAACAGTTTGAGCCCGATCGTCCGAAGGGAATCGGGCCGAACGTGACGTCGCCGACCGAACCCGAGATCGACTTCGTTGCCGACGACAACATGTTCGGCCCCGGGCTCGCCCAAGACACCGGAACGCCCGGCGGCGCAATCGGCGGCAAGCCGATAACGAGCGTCGCTCTCGAACCCGCCGCCTGTTGCAACGGACGTACTGCAGATAACGCCGAGTACGGCAATGCGCCGGAATTCGTGCACGCGGAAATGGCAAGACCCGCAGCGAGAGCTACGGCAAAACGATAATTGACTGCGCTGAGACGCAAACCGATCACCCCTAGCTAACGCGTATTTGCGAGGCTGCGTTCGCCGAGCCTGCCGTACTAAGCAAGCTCTAATCTGCTATGCGACGCCGGCCGGAACTTGCATCTCCATCGGCGTCACCGGCACGTGCAGCTTCGGCTCGGTGGCCGCCTGGATTTCGTCGAGCGTCACGCCCGGCGCGAGTTCGCG
>JAFAHZ010000171.1 GCA_019236975.1 Vulcanimicrobiota bacterium
GCGTGAAGATCGACGAGGCGTTGCCGTACGCCGAACGGTTCGCGATTTCAATTGCCGTCTCGAGCGTCGGCGCGCGCACGATCGCGAGGACGGGCCCAAAGATTTCGTCGCGTGCAAGCTGCGAGCCGGGATCGACGCCGTCAAAGATCGTCGGGCCGACAAAGCTGCCCTGCGCCGGAACGTTCTTGCGCCCGTCGGCGACCAGTTTGCTCGTGCGCAAACCGTTTTCAATGTATCCGACGATCCGCATGCGTGCTTGTTCCGAGATCACCGGACCCATTTGCGCGCCGTCCGCGTCCCACGCCGCGACCTTCATCGTCGAGACCGCGCCTTGCAATCTCGGGATGAGCTGATCGGCAGCGTTCCCGACGGCAATCACCACGGAACCGGCGAGACAACGTTCGCCGGCCGCGCCGAACGCCGCACCGATGATGCCGTCAATCGTCGCGTCCCACGCCGCGTCGGGCATTACGATGAGATAGTTTTTCGCCCCACCCAGCGCCGTGACGCGCTTGTGATGTTCGACGCCGAGTTGCTGCACCCGACGCGCGACGGCAGAGCTGCCGACGAACGAAACGGCAGCGGTCCGCTCGTGCGCGATCAACGCCTCGACGGTGGCGCTTTCGCCGTGGACGACTTGCAAGATCCCTTCGGGAAAACCGCAGTCGTTGAAGAACCGCAGCAGCGCTTCGGCCGAGAGCGGCGTCTGCGGCGACGGCTTGACGATGAACGTGTTGCCGGCGGCGATCGCAATCGGGAACATCCATAGCGGGATCATCGCCGGAAAATTAAACGGCGTGATGCCGACGCAGACCCCTAAGGGCTGTCGAATCGTCTGCGAGTCGATGCCGCGCGCGATCCCTTCGAGTGAATCGCCCATCAAGAGTGACGGCATGCCGCACGCGAACTCAACACACTCGACACCGCGACGCACCTCACCGCGCGCGTCGGCGAGCATCTTACCGTTTTCGTCGGCTACGAGCCGTGCGAGCTCATCGAGGTGCTCGTCGAGCAGGACGGCATACTTAAAGAAACGGCGCGTGCGTTCGACAACCGGCACTTCGCGCCAGGACGCGAATGCGTCGGCAGCCGTACGCACGGCGCGATCGATAGCTGCAGCATCGGCGCGCGCGACGCGACCGAGCTCTTTACCGCTGGCGGGATTGGTTACGACGATGTCGGCGCTCGCCGTCGCAGACGGCGCGGCGCTCATCCCAGCGCTTTCTCGAGATCGCCCAGCGCGCCGTCGAGCGCCTCGAAGCCACGCTCGAGCTCGCCCTTCTCGATCGTGAGCGGCGGAGCGATGGCCGCGAAATTGTAGCGCGTCAACACCCACGCGCCGCGTTCGCGCAAGGACTTGTTGAACGTGGCCATGACGCCGGTGTCTTTTCCTTGCCACGGCACGACGGGCTCGCGCGTCTTGCGGTCTTTGACGAGTTCGATTGCGAAGAATGCACCGACGCCTCGGACTTCGCCGATCGAACGATGCGCACGCGCCAGCCGCTCCAGACCGTCACGCAACGGTCCTTCGAGCGCAAGGCCTTTCTCGAACACGTTCTCGTCGCGGTACGCATCGAGCGTCGCAACGCCGGCTGCCATTGCCACGGGATGTCCGGAATACGTGTGGCCGGCCCACAGCACGTGATCGTCAAAATAACCTGCGATCTCTTCGCGCAGCAAGAGACCGCCGAGCGGCACGTATGCCGACGTCACGCCTTTCGCAAACGCGATCACGTCCGGCATGACGCCGAAACGATGCGCGGCAAAGGCGGCGCCGGTTCGCCCGAATCCCGTCATCACTTCATCGAATACGAGCGCAATGCCGTGCTTGTCGCAAATCTTGCGCACGCCGGCGAGATAGCCGTCGGGATAGACGATGATGCCGTTGCTGCCGACGATGGGTTCGAGCACGATCGCGGCGATGCGTTCGGCATCTTCATACGAGAGGATGAGCTCGAGATGCTCGAGCGCGCGCTTTGTTTCTTCGTGCGGATCGGTCGTCGAAAAGGGACTGCGGTACGGATAGGGCGCCAAGAAGTGGACGACGCCGGGCATTCCGGGTTCGGCCGGCCAGCGCCGGCTTTCACCGGTCATCGACGACGCGCCGGCACTCGAACCGTGAAACGAACGATACGCTGTGAGAATCTTCGGGCGTCCCGTCGCCAAACGCAAAATTTTCGCGGCGTCGTCGAGCGCGTCGGCGCCCCCGGTCGTGAAAAAGGCGCGGCCGCCGTTCGGCCAACCGACGAGGTGCACGAGACGTTCTGCAAGCTCGGCACGCCGATCGTTTCCCCATGCGGGCGGCGAAAACGCAACGCGCCCGGCTTGCTCGCCGATCGCCGCAGCGAGTCCCGCATGACCGTGGCCGAGATTTACCGCAACCAGTCCCGCGGTGAGGTCGATGTATTCCTTACCGTCGGCGTCGACCAGCGTCGAACCGTGTGCCCGCACGATGACGGGCGGGCGCGCGCCCTTTTGGGCGATCCAGGGCGAAAGAACGTAGCGGGCGTGCTTCTCGACGAGCGTTTCCGATGATGCGGCGAGCATGGGGACCTCCAGGGAAGGGTGGCTTGGGCGCCCCAGACGACTTTCCTGGCCGTAAGGCCAAAGCACCGGCATGCGACCTCCGCGAACTCCGTTGCCCTCATGCAAGGGTTGCTGACGGGCTACCTTACCGAGACGCCCGTGTTCGATGAATTCGCCGACGTGCACGGCGAGCCGCGCGCACATTATGCGACGCTCGCCGGTACGCTTTCGACGCTGGCCGGTCCCGACATCAGCGAACGGCTAGCGCAAATCGATTCCGCCCTGCTGCAGCGCGGCGTGACGTTCACCGTTTACACGGATGCGCGCGGCACCGAACGCGTGTTGCCCTTCGATCCCTTGCCGCGCATCGTCCCGGCGCATGAATGGGAACGCATCGCTGCCGGCATCGCGCAACGCGTTCGCGCGCTAAACGCGTTCCTCTACGATATCTATCACGACCAGACGATTCTGCACGACAACAAGATTCCGGTGGAGCTCGTGTTCTCGTCGCAGTTCTACAATCGCGACATGATCGGCGTCGAGCCGCCGGGCGGCGTCTACGTGCATGTCTCCGGAATCGACCTCATACGCGACGGCGGAGGCGAGTATCTGGTCTTGGAAGACAACCTCCGCACGCCGTCGGGAATCGCATACGTCCTCGAGAATCGCGAGATTCTCAAACGCACGTTTCCGCAGTTCTTTCGCGATTACGTCCCACGCCCGGTCGACGATTATCCGGCTCGCCTGCGCCGAGCGTTGACGCGGGTCGCGCCGGCGGGCATCGACGACCCGACAATCGTTATCCTCACGCCCGGCATCTACAATTCTGCGTACTTCGAGCACGCGCTGCTGGCACGCCGTATGGGCGTCGAATTGGTCGAGGGACAAGATCTCGTCGTGCACGACAACGTCGTCTACATGAAGACGACCAAAGGCTTGGCGCGCGTCGACGTCATTTATCGCCGCATCGACGACGACTTTCTCGACCCTCTCTATTTCCGTCCGGACTCGGCACTCGGCGCCGCCGGGTTATTCGACTCCTATCGCGCCGGCAACGTTACGCTTGCCAACGCCGTCGGCACCGGGGTGGCCGACGACAAGGCGGTCTATCCTTACGTGCCCGAGATGATCCGCTACTACTTGGGGGAAGACGCGATTCTCGCCAACGTCTTGACCTACGATCTCACCGTGCCGAGCCAGCGGCAGCACGTCATTCGCAATCTCGAGCGTTTGGTCGTCAAACGCGCCGGCGCATCCGGCGGTTACGGAATGCTAATCGGGCCGGCGTCGACCGCGACAGAACGCGAGGTGTTTGCGGCCGCCATCGAAGCGCATCCGCGCGAGTTCATCGCGCAACCGGTGATCGAGCTCTCGTCGCATCCGACGCTGGTCGAGGGCGAGATCGTGCCGCGGCGTATCGACTTGCGGCCGTTCGTGCTGTTCGGGAGCAGCGTCGAGTGTCCGCCGGCGGCACTGACGCGCGTCGCGCTCGAAGAGGGCTCGCTGGTCGTGAACTCATCGCAAGGCGGCGGAAGCAAGGATACGTGGAT
>JAFAHZ010000199.1 GCA_019236975.1 Vulcanimicrobiota bacterium
CGCCGCGTACGGGGCGATCCGAAAGGTACGGAAGGTCACGCGCTCGCTTCTCGCCGCCAGGACGGTGCCGTCCGGTCCCATCGCTCGCGCCGCGACGCTGACCTGCAGCCGGCCTTCGGCGACCGAGTCGTTGCCCTGCTGATAGACGGTGCAGCCATCATCGGCGCACGGTGACGCAGCCGGCGCCGGCATCGGGGAAAACGCGATCCAGGCTGTCGCCGTCAGTACGCATCCGGCCGGCGTCGTCACCGCGCACGCCGGTACTGGAGATGGCGCGACCGGCACGAGGTTGCGCGGATCGCCGCCGGCCGCGATCGCGCCGGCGACGGCGGTCCGAGCCGCAGCGACGGCGCGGAGCAGGGCGTCGTGAACGGCAACGCTCGCTTGACGCCGCACCGTCACCTGCGCCAGCGCGTGGGCGCCGTGAACCATCGTTTCCGACAACGCAAACAACAGCATCAGGACGAACACCGTGCGCAGCAGCATGGTATTACGGCGCGCCGGTCGGCGCGGGAACCAGGCCTGGTGCGCGCAGCTGGCTTCCCGGAAGCGGCGCCCGACGGTCGAGCGTCGCCTCGAGTGTGACCCGCTGGCTCGCGTCGGTTCGCGCTGCGGCCGTGATGGTGACGTAAACCGAACCATCCGCTTGCGGCGCCGTTTGTAGCGACAACGCTACCGGCAACGGCGACGCGCCCGGCAGCGGTACGGTGGTCGCAACGGTTCGCGGTGCGAGCGACGTGCCTTCGTATTTGAGCGCGTCGAGCGCAATACGCAACTCCGATTCGGCAGCATCTTGCAGCGCGCCGCGGATCGCCATTCGCGCACCGCTGCCCGCCGCGAACGATCCCGCGCCGAGCGCGGCACCGGCAACGACCGCGAGGATACCTACTGCGATCGTGGTTTCGAGGAGCGCGCTTCCGCGTTGCGTGACGGTGCCCACGCCGCACGCAGTGCCCGCAGCTGCGGCATCGGGAGACGCAGCAGCGGGCGCTCGAAGAGATACGTGACGAGAGCTGCCTGGGCGATCGTCGCCGTGAAGGCGATCTGCGTGTAGCGCACCTGCCAGAGCGGATCGTAATGCGGATCGTCGCCAACGTACGACGGGATCCGCAGGCGCAGCAGCTCGCGGGCGATCAGCTGGTGATACAGATAGAGATTGTACGAGATGGCCGCGAGGAACCGCAGCGGCGGATTATCGAGCAGCAGCTGCAACGTGCGCGGCGAGAACAACGCGCCGAGCGCGATCGATGCGAACGCGAGGCCGAGCAGAGGGCGCTTGTCGATTTGCCAAACCCCTTGCCATTGATCGGCCATGCGAAAGCCGAAGAGATTCCAGAGCAGCTCGATCAGCAGAAACGTACCCGCCGCTAGAAAGACGGGTGCCGCGAGCTTCAACCGGCTGTTTCGGATGCGATCGCCGGAGTTGACGTAGACGTACGCGGCGATCATTCCGCAGGCAAAGATGTCGAGATAGCCCGGGAGATTTTCCTCGTAGCTCGCAAAATACGTCTGCATGCAGCAGTGTGCCATCCAAGCGCGCCACGCCCAGGCCATAAGCATCATTGCTCCTGCCGTTATCCATGGGGTGCGTTTGAAGGCGAGCCACACGAGCGGAAAGATGCAGTAGAATTCGACCTCGACGGCGAGCGTCCACAATACGCCGTTGATCGTGCCGAAACGTTCGGGAAACCAGGTATGGACGAAGAGCAAGTGCGTGACCAGATCGGGAACCGTGTCGGCAAAGCGCTGCACCTGAGCGTAGCCAATCGCATACGCCACGACGATCGCCAGCACGTACGATGGGACGATTTTGGTGAACCGCCGCCAGGCAAACTGCGACCACGAGGGCGACGAGCGCTGACCGGCGGCCGAGCGCACGAACGGAAACGAGATGACGAAACCGCTTAGAAAGAAGAACAGCACGACGCCGACGAACCCGGTCTCCGGAACGAACTGCAGCCACGACACCGGCGCGGGCAGCCACGAAATCTCCCAAACGTGATACCACAGCACGAGCAGCACGGCGATGCCGCGCAAACCGTCTAGGACGCCGAGACGTTTCTCCTCGTAAAGGGTTCCGGACGCCGCCATTTACGGATGGTACGTGCGGACCGTATGCGGGGCGAGCTCGTCGTCGTAAAAATAGACGTCGCGCAGATGTCCCATGCTATAGGGCACGACTTGGTCGGTGAAATGCGGCGATGCCGGATCGCCGCTCTCGCCGCCCGCGGTGACGGCGCGCGCCCGCACGCGATCGTCAAACTCAACGACCGCGACGAAACTATTGCCGTCGACGCCGTAGCGCCGCTTCGTCTGCGTCTGCTTCGTATAGAAGGCCGCAAGCGATCCCCAGAAACCGGAGGTAAACGGCACGGGAATGCTGGGCTTGGCGTCGTCGAAGTGCGCGACGATTGCGTCGTTGAGGCGCTGGAAGCGGTTGACCTCGCCCCACGGCGTGCGCCAGGTGCCGAAATCTCGATTCAGCCGCGCGGTTGCGCGTGATAACGCCGCAAGCTGTCGATTTGCCGATGCGTACAGCATGCGCGCGTAGGTCACCGGTAACTCGTCGTCGGAGCGTTTTACGGCGGCGAGCAGCGCATCGCCCCAGTACACGGCAACGGTCGTCGGAATCGACGTCGCCGACCAGCGATCGTCCCACGCGCGCAGCGTGGCGATCGGTGCGCGCAGTGAGGCGGCGCGCGGGTCGGTCCCCGGTAAGGCGTCGTACGCGGCCAGCAAGCGCGGGATCAACTCGGCAAAGGCGGGTAAGTACGGATCGAACGCCGCCGTGACGAGCGAATCCAGCGTAAAGTTGCGATGGCCCGTGAGTAGACGCGTCGCGTGCACGCCGCGAAAGTTTTCGCCTACCGTATCCATGTATCGCGGATACGCGCTGCGTCGCGGGCTGTGGCTGCCGGCCGAAGAATACGGCCAATCGTTCGAGTTGAACACCCAGCCGTTGGGCGGATTCACGACGTCGGGCATGGCGCTCATGGGAAGCAGACCGTGCCAATCGGTGGCGGGGTTCGAGCCGTCGACCGGATGGGTGTAATCGAACCGGTCGTCGCGGCGCGGAACGAACTGCGGCGTCAAGAACGCGATCTCGCCTTTGCGATCGGCAAAGACCGTATTGTTTGACGAGTTCGCTTTGTAGCGGTCGGCGATCGCGAGGAACGACGTGAGATCGGTCGCCTTGGTGCGATAGAACGATTGGCTCAGGGCTGCAATCGGCTTGTCCATCAGCGCCACCGCGATCCATTTTGAGCCTTCCTTGGCAACGATGGGACCGTGGTGCGTGCGATAGATGGTGAAGGTGCGTTCGTCGAGCGACCCGTGCGCCGTGCGATAGGGCACGACGATGCGCGAAACGCCGACGTTACGCAACTCCGATCCATACCGGTAGAAGAGCCGGCCGTTCTGCCGGACGATGGTTTCGGCGAAGAAGTCGACGTTATTGACGCCGGTACTGCTGTGCATCCAGCCGGCGTTCTCGTTGAAGCCTTGATAGAGGAAGAACTGTCCCCACGTCGCCGCGCCGAAGGCGTTGAGACCTTCGTCGCTGCGCATTCCAAACTCCGAGCGGAAGTAGAAGGACGTATGTGGATTGATGAGCAGCAGCGCGTGACCGTTTTCGGTCATGGCGGGCGCCAGCGCGATGCCGTTCGAGCCGATGTCGCGCATCCGTTCCTCGCTGCGTTTTTGGAACGCAACCGCGCGTCCGCCTCCGTAAAACGCACGCAATCCGTCGAGCGAGATGTCCTCGATATCGCCGCCGATGCTGCCTTCGGTAAAACTCAGCGCCATCCACGGCTCGAAATGCCGCAACACTTTGGGATGCACGTTCGGATGCGTTGCCAGGAAGTAGTTGAGACCGTCGGCCCACGCGTCCATCAGCTTGCGCAGCGACGCCGGACTCTGCGCGTAGAGCGCCTGCAGCTTAACCGGGTCCGCATAGAGCTTCGCACGCAGATCGGCGTAGATCGATTTCTCGCCATCGTACTCGGCGTTTCGCCCCAGCGCCGTGAGGTAGTTGGTTTCGACGCGGTTGAAATCGTCTTCGGCCTGCGCGTAGATCGCTCCGAACACCGCATCGGCGTCGGACGTGCCGTGCACGTGCGCGATGCCCCAGTCGTCGCGGACGATGGTGACGTCGGCCGCTTCCCGCTGCCACCGCGCCATCGCCGGATCGGCCGGCCCCGTACCCAGCGCCAACAGCAATCCCAAGGCCGCAACGAGTTTCATGGCACGTCCGGGTAGTTCGCCGCGGCGCCGGAGCCTAGCGGCGATTCGAAACAGAACGCCACGAATAGCCCTGCTGCGGCAGCCAAGAGCGGCGCACCGGAACTGAGATTGAACGCCCAGCCTTCGCCGCCGTTGATGCGCGCGGTAACGATTTCGAAAAAAAGCGTGAACAGCAGCGGTACGAGCGCACCAAGGACGTAGAATGCGAGCCCGGAGCGAGCGCGTTCGCCGAGTATTGCAACGGCGAGATCGGCGATAAATCCCGCGATCGCACCCCCGATTGCGTACGCGTAGAAATCGCTTTGCAGCGCCATCGCGAGCGAAAATCCGGCAAACATCAGCGTAAACGCACCGAACGGAACGCGGAAGCGGCGAACCAGCGCGAGCATCGCACCGGCCAGGATAACCGCTTCCAAAATCATCGCGGTCATGGCCAGCGCCTTACCGATTCCCGTGCGCGTGGGATCCCGCCGTCCGAGCGCGACGAAGAGCAAACTGCCGTCGGGCGCCCACGCCGCATCCTGGACGTCCATGCCGGACAGCTGCGAGACGTCGCGAGGCTTACTGCCGCCGAGGTCGCTCACCCACACTTGTTCCGAACCGAGTTCGGTGTTGAGAAATGCCATCGAGCGGGCGTCCCGTGAGATTGCCGGGCTGCCGTCGCTCTTTTCGACGATCGTCTTGCTCGAGGCCCCGTCAGGCGACGCGATGCGAATCGATCCGTCGCTGCCGGCATAGACGATGCCGCGGCGCGTCCAAACCGGCGCGTTTCCGTTGGCAGTAGCGGGCAGCCAATGGGTGTTCCCAGTTGCAACGTCGACCACGGCGATCATCGCCGTCGTCCCATTACGGGAACCGTAGGCGATGGAGCGGCCGTCGGGCGACCACGACAGCTGCGCGAGCGTCGTCGTTTGGGCCAGCAGGTCGCGCGACGTTTTTCCGTCAGGTGAGATGATGCGAATCCGAAAGTCTCCGGAACTCTCGGCCGGCATCGAGACGTACGCGATCCATTTTCCGTCCGGCGACCAGACGGGTTCGGTGTCGTGACGTCCGGAATTCGTGATCGCAACGGGATGCGCACCGTCGGCGCCGGCGACCTCGATGTCGCTGGGCGGAAGCGCGTCCGGGTCTTGGTAGCGATTCACCCGATAAACGAGATGCTTTCCGTCGGGAGATGCGTCGACGGTTTCCAAATCGAGTTTAGCCGGAACCGGCAGCCGCGTGAGCGAGCCGTTCCGCGCGAGACGATAGAGGCTCGGGTAGACGGCGTCGTCGCCGGCGGGCCGCATCGTCAACGGCGTGAAGCCGTCTTCGATCGGTTGAGCGTACGCCAAGAAAAATCCGAGATTGACCAGTATCGCCCACGCCGAAACGATGGCCGGTCCGATCGTCTTCCAACCCGAAGCGTCGCGGCCGTATTGTGCGGCAATCGACAGCAGCGGGCCGCTCGTAATCATGCCGCCCGCGACCGCGAGCACCAGATGCGACGGGCTGATGAGCAATGCGAGCACGCCCGACTCGATGCCGAACATGGTGTGCCACCACGCGTCGAATCCGCCGCCCACGACGAACAGCACCACGCCGAGTGCCGACACCCAGTAGCCCGGCGGCAGCGCGTTGCGGAAGGAGTAGCCTCGCCGCAAGCCCACGATCCCGGCGGCGAGCAGCACGAGCCCGTTGATCGCCATCGCGCCGTAGAGCACGGCGTGCCACGGCGTAAGAAACGACTGATCCACCTCGCCGTGCGCGTGCGCCCATCCGTCGATGAGCGGGCCGCAAATCATGAGAAACGCCAAAGCGGCCATCAGCCAATCGAAGCCCACCGACGAACGTGCTCTCTCGCGTGCCTTTTCCATATTGGGGCCGCCCTTCGACAGGCTCAGGGTGACACTTGCTTGACAGCCCTCGCCCGGGTGTGGTTCGATAGCCGACATCGTGTCGCTCGCTTACGCGTACTGGTATTATTGCAGCGGTCCTGGGGGCCGGTGACGGGTACGCGTTTGCGCTAACGACAAAGGTCGTTTCCGTGAGCCCCCGCCACCCGGCGGGGGCTCATTCCTTTTTCAGGCGAAGAGAGCAGCGGAGTATTTTGAGATGACGATCGCGGTGTATCAGGGTGTCGACGGAGCCTACTCGCAACTGGTGATCGCGCACTATTTGCGCGAAGCGGGTCTCGAAGCCACCACGGTAGGGGTGCCGAGCTATCGCGAGATGGCGACGACGGTGGCGAGTTTGCGGGCCGACGTCGGCGTGATCCCAATCGAAAACGCGATCGGCGGCACCGTGCGCGAAGGCTACGACCTGCTTGCCGAGTTCGATCTCTCGCCGATGGCAGAAGTGCACTGGCGCACCGACCATCGGCTGCTAGGCGTTCCGGGCGCGGAGTTGCGTGACGTACGGGAGGTGCTGGCGCATCCGCTGGTCATCGCCGAGTGCGGCCGCTTCCTCGCAGGGCTCGATCACGCGCGCGCCATCCCGTGCGAAGACACCGGCGTCGCGGCGCGCGAAGTCGCGCGCGGCGGCAATCCGGCCGTTGCAGCCCTGGCGCCTCCCGCAGCCGGCGTCACCTACGATTTGGTCGAGCTCGCCGCCAACTGCACCGACGATCCGAACACGTACTCGCGCTTTTTGGTCGTGCGCTCGCGGCACGCCGATGGCGATCATCCGCTCGCGTCGAAACCGCAAAGCAAACACCGCAAAACGTCGCTCATCTTCGGCGTCGAGGAGAAAACGGGTTCGCTCGCCCGCTGCTTGGCGATTCTCGCCGAGCGTAACATCAACGGCGACAAACTCGAATCGAAGCCGTTCCTGGGGCACGGTACCGAGCGCATCTTTTACATCGACTTCGACGGCGACGTCGACGACGCCAATGTCGCAAGCGCCATCGGCGAGCTGCGCCGGTGCTGCCGTACCCTGACG
>JAFAHZ010000124.1 GCA_019236975.1 Vulcanimicrobiota bacterium
GGGCTTTTACGGCGTGAGCGACAGAATCGCAATACTCGCGTTGGGCAGCGTAAACGCGTAGTTTCCGGCGGCGTCGGCAGCCAGGGCCGTCGTTCGGGGAACGGATCGAAGGCGCCCGGTCGCGTCGTCGAAGGACGCGCCGCCGAAGGCTACGGCGCCCGACGTCAAGGCGGGCGCTGCCACGACGAGCAGTCGTGCGGAGCGCGTCCGGCTCGAGGGACGAACGACGACCGTTCCCGCGGCACGAAGGTCTTTGTTGATCACGAACAGCCGCGCCGGGGTATTTCGATCGCCGGCGACGGCGTACGCCGCGATGTTGCTCTGCGTCGTCACCGTCGTCGTCAGCAAAGCGTGGCCTTGCGCCAGCGTGCCAAACGCGTACATCGCGTAGTAGAGCGGTGCGACGACGTTGCGATAGGTGACGCTGCCGGCGTGGTTCGACACGCGAACGAACACCGCACTGTAATACGCGTCGTCCATGTGAAAGTGGATGCGCGCGAAGCCAAGCTGCGCGTTGATGAAAAGCCAGTCCAAGCCCCACGCGGTTGCTGCAAACACGTTGTCGACGCCGTTCTGACCACCGCATGCGGTGGAATTCGTTTCTCCAAGCACGAGTGGCAAGCCGAGTCGTCCGGCCGTCGCGATCCAGCCGCGTGCCTGCTGCCGGTAGAGCGCGACGAGTTGCGGCGACAGCAGTTGCGCGACGGTCACGCGGTGTCCGCCGCACGTGTACGTCGGATAGTCGTGAACGGTGAGGAAACCCAGGTTGCGCGCGCCTACGCCGCGCGCGAACGGGGCGAGGTACGCGTTGCGCCACACGTCGGATGAATCGTCATACGCCGGCCCGATCAGCGCAAATCGCGCCGTTGCAGGGTCGCCTTTGAACGCAACGACGTACGGTTTCCAGTCGGCTACCACATTGGGCCACGAATAACCCGATGGCCGGATGCGGTGATGGCCGTAGAGCGTCTCGCTGGGATAGAGATCCGGCTCGTTTCCGAACTCGAACCCCACCAGACGGCTGCCCGGCGTGGATGCTGCAGCGCGCGAGAGCGCAATCCCATACGGCAAGGTCCACGTAGCGTCGTTTTGTGCGAGGTTGATGCCGGCTGTGATTCCCCATCCGGTGCGCGCCGACGCCTGCACGAAACCGCGTACGGTGTCCGGCGTGATGGCGAACAGGCAGCCGGCTGGATACGGCGCTTTTCGCGGATTCCAACACGAGAAGTCGCTGCTATCTCCACCGATGCGAATCGTCGAAGGCCCGAGGTTGCGCAGCAGTTGTTCGAACACCAGATTCGGCGCCTGGGGCGTGCCGAGATATTTCTCCGCCGCGTCGTTGACTTCGATGCTGAATCCGTCGAAATCGTTGGGAATCGTGCGCTGCTGCGACGATAGATCGACTGCGATGGTTGCAATCGGCACCGCGGGCCTGGGCACGAAGCCGCTCAAACTCATCACGGCGACGATCGTGGCGGCTAACGTAATTCGCCGCGGCAGCCTATCGCACCAGCATAGCATTCGGTTTGAAGAGCGAGGGATTGGTGATGAGATTCCAGGCGGGCGGCGAGAACGCTTGGAGCGATGCGCCGCCGAGGCCGTAGTTGAGGACGAACAGGTTGTCTCCGCCGTCCAACGCCACGCCAATGACCCCTTCGAACAACTCGCCTCCAATACGGTTTGCCGGCAAGCTCGCGTTGGTGAATGGGGGCGCATACTGGGCCGCAAATGCGACACGCGGACCGTTATAGACCACGAATAAATTGCCTTCGGAATCGAAGGCCATCGGCCCGGGACCGACGATGCGAAGCGTGGCGACCGGCGTGCTTGCGTTCGAGAAGGGCGGCATAAATTCGGTGACGGTGTTGTTGACGTCGCTCGAAACGAAGAGATCGCCCGATGCGTCGAACGCCAATGCCGTTGGAGCGCCCGTCCCGTTTGCGATCGTCGCCGCCGGCGAAGCACCGTAGGGCGGAGTATATTCGCGCACCGAGTCCGCCTCGCAAACGAAGAGATTCCCGGATGAGTCGACAGCGACGGCGTTGGATGCGTTTGCCTCCGTCGTATACGTTCGTAACGGCGACGCGTACGGCGGATTGAAGATGCTGACCCCGCTCGTGCCGTTCGCGACGAATAGCTCTTCGCCATACACTACTGCCTGTTGCGGACTCGTCGTCGAAATCGTCGTAGCCGGCGGTGCAGTGTAGGGCGGGGCGAGCACGAGAATATCGTTGGCGCCTGCATCGGCGACGAACAGGTTGTTTTGCTGATCCATTGCCAGGGAGGTCGGCTTCGTCAAGTTCGTCGTCAGCGTCACCGGTGACGGATTGAATGAGTTAATCGTATACCGAACGAGAATTGGAGGCCCGAAGAATGCGTAGACCGGCTGTTCTTCGAGCACGAACACCGTATCGATGTGGTTTGTTATCGAAAATGAGCCCGTACATATTGCGCCCGCCTGAGAACACACCTGTGCCGGAGCGTGAGCGGCGACGGAAACGACCGCGCCGGAACCGGTCGTTCCCGGCGGCGTAATCGTAAAGACGTTCGGCGAGAGCGGATTCGGCGTCGCTTGTACGTTCCAACCGCTTCCACTTACGAGCGAAAGTGAGTAGGAGGGCGATCCCGGCCCGACGATCGCATTCCCATAGGCGTCGTATGCAATTACGACCGCGGGCTGCGGTGTCGTTCCATAGAGCGTCAGTCCGCCACGCGAGGAACCGGCAATCGCCGGTACTCCACCGACGACCGAGATGGAATTCGGGATCCCGTTGAGGGCAAGGTTCACGAGCGTGGTGCGGGAGGCTCGGATCTTCAGCGGAATCGACTGCTCGACGGAAATCGCCGCGCCGCTTGCGCCGTATGCCGTAACGGAGGCAAAGTATCTGCCGGGCTCGAGGAAAAGATCGTGCGTGCACACGCGCGAGCCTTCGGACGATACGCAGCCTTTCGCACCTGCCATCACGCTGACGTTAGGATGCCGAATTACAGCGCCGCCGGGCCTCGCCCTGATGGAAATACCAAGCGTCGCCGTTGCCGGCGAAACGTAGCGCGAGCGCCGTGACGCGGGGTTCTCTACGGGGATAACGATCACGAAGGAAGCCATCCCGTGTTTTGCCGCACGTGTCAATTGCGCGGCCTGTGTCCGTGAAGCCGGGCCGGCCGTGGGCACGAGGTTGCCAGAATTAGCAGAGCAAGCGCCAACGGCGAACGCCGCTGCCGCACAGGCCGCCTTCGAGAAACGATCGATCCGCATGAGAAGCCTCCCAGGCGCTAACGAATGCCGTTTCACCGCCGTTCCGCCAGCTACGAGAAGCAGTACGAATCCGAGGACGCGTCGCCGCCCTCGAGCCTGACTTGATGGGCGCGGTGCACGTGCGGAAATTCGACGAAGAACTTCGGATCGAACGTCATCGCACCGTCGCCGGCGACGTCCACCTTGACCATCCAGCTCTTGATGCCGTCGGGGTAGAACTGATCGTCCCACGAGCGGTAGAGCGAGTTTGTGAAGTAGACGCGCCGCCCGTCGCGGCTGATCTCGACCATTTGCGGGCCGCCATTGAGCGGCTGGTTCGCGTGACTCGGATGCGCGCTACGCTTGGCAATGCCGCCGATGCGAACCGATCCGACGAACTGCGGCTTGAACGGATCGCTGACGTCGTACTGACGCAGCTCGCCGGTTCCCCAGCACGATGCGTACAAGTAGCGATCGTCGACCGATAGGTCGATGTCGCTCAGCAGCGGCGGAACGGCCGAGAAGCCTTTGAGCAGATCGGGCAGCTGCGCGGGGTCTGCCGGCTCCGCTGGAATGTCGATCACTTTCGTAACGCCGTACTTGCCGTTGGTGCGGTGCCACATCCATATCGAACTGGAAAGATCCTTGAGCGAGATGACGACGCCCACGAACCCGTAGGTTTGATTGGGATCGTGCGACGGCCGAATCTCGAGAACCAGTTGCTGCTCCGCACCGAGGTCGACCGCTTGGACGTGACGGCGCGAGCGCAGGTTCCAGAAGTGCAGGTGATGCCCGTATTTTCCGCCGAGCAGCAGGTTGGGATCGAGACCGCCCTCGATCATGTTGGGCGTTCCCCATTCACTAGTGATCATGACGTCGTGCCCGAGATGCCACCAGAAATCGTACGCGAAATATTGCGGCCCGCGGTCGGCCTCCCACGGCCCGATCACGTCGAACGTATCGCAATCCAGCATGAAAATGCCGCCGGGCCCTTCGCCGTCGGCGTTTCCGAGCGCGCTCACGTAGATTGCGTCGGGGCCGCAATGGACGGTGTGCGGGCGCGAGTACCCGGTCTTCGCAATAATCTCCTGCGGTTCGATCGTCCGAACGATGCGGGGCTCGCTCGCCGTTGGTTTCGTATCGACGATATAGATGCGCGACGAACGCAAGCCGGGTACGACTAAGTAGCGGCGGTCGACGTGCGGCTTCGGCGCGTTGGGGCAGAGTGCCGAGCTGCACGCGTTCCAGCCGAAGTGATGGAGCTCGTCTCCCGTGTTGGGAAGATCGACGCGGCCGACTTGCGCGGCATACGTGGGCGAGCTGGTCTTCGTATCGACGACGGTGATAGCGTCGGTCGTGCCGGTGCCGTTCGCACTGAGGAGTGCGACGTAGGCAACGGTTTCAGGCGGGGCCTTGATCGCATCCTTGGCCGACGCGTAAAACGTGGGGTCGGGTTTGAGAAGCATGGCGCGACCTTTCTCCGTGAGGCTCGGGACGGTCAGCGATTGGGGAGGTGCAGCTTAGGTGAAAAGGGCGACGATTCCCGCCGCAAACAGCGCGATCGCCCAGACCAAATCGACGTTAAACCACGCCTGCCGCAAGAAGCGCACGCCGAGCTTTTCGTAGACGATCAGTGCCACGACCAGCATCGTTAAGAAATAGCCCAGCGTGTGCACGGCAATCATCAGGAAGCCCGTCGCTGCCGAGCCGTGCGGCATCGGCATAGACATCGCGTTCGAGACGGGCGCCGCCGTAACGAACGGGAGGAGCATCAGCCCCGCGCCGTGCGCCGACGACATGAGAAACCCCCACAGCGCGAGTCCCCAGAAGCCGACGCGCATGCCGACCCAGCGGGGATGACGCACGCGCACCAACCGGTAGACGCCGAAGGCAATCAGAATTGCGGCCGCCGTTTGATGAACGATGGCGTGCGGGAATATTGCTGCCGCGAACACCGCAAGCGACACGACGATCGCCACAGAAGCGACGTGCCCGAGCGCGATCGGAATCAACGCGAACACGACCGAGGCTCGCGAGCGGTCTTGAAGGCCCAGCGCGACGGCGAAGAGCCACCCCATACCGGGATTGATGCCGTGGTAGCATCCGAGCAGGAAGAGTACGATCCAGACGTAGCGGCCGTCCACGCAGCGTCCTTCGGGCGTTCGCTGTCAAATGACTTGTTGGGTTGCGGGAGTAAGAGTGCGGCATGTGGATCGGCTTAGCGGTTCTCGTTCTTGCGCTGACCCCAGCGCAGATCAAGGGCATCGATCGTTTCGTTGCGGCCGAGATGGCGGTCACGCACGTTCCCGGCGCTGCCGTCGGCGTGTACGACCGGGGAACGATCGTGCTTGCCAAGGGCTATGGGCTTGCCAACGTCGAGTTGAACGTGCCCGTGAAGCCGCAGACGATCTTCCAATCCGGCTCGGTCGGCAAACAGTTTACGGCCGCGGCGATCATGATGCTGGTCGAGGAGGGACTCATCTCGCTCGACGACAGCATCGTGAAATACTTTCCGGATGCGCCGGCAAGCTGGAAGCCGATTCGGATTCGCAACTTGCTCTCGCACACGTCGGGTCTGTCGGAGTACGCCACCGACGCGCTCGCGGGTCCCGGCGGTCCCTTCGATCTGCGACGCGATTACACTGAGGATCAGCTCGTCGCGAAAATCGAGGCGCTGCCCATTGAGAGCGCTCCGGGCGAGAAATGGGTCTACCGGAATACGAACTACGTGCTGCTCGGCGTCATCATTCATCGCGTCAGCGGGAAGTTTTACGGCGAGTTCCTCGCCGAACGGATCTTTCGGCCGCTCGGCATGACGTCCACGCGCATTATTAGCGAGACCGACATCGTGCCCAATCGTGCCGCCGGCTACGTGTGGAACAGCCTCGCGTTGCAGAATCAGGATTGGGTTGCGCCGTCAATAAACACGACCGCCGACGGTTCCCTCTACTTCAACGTTCTCGACCTCGCGAAATGGGACGCCGCGCTCTCCACGACGGAGCTGCTTTCGCAATCGAGCCTAAAACGCATGTGGACCGTCTATCGGCTCAACGACGGCAAGCCGAACGACGGCCAGTATGGGTTCGCGTGGAGAATCCATGCGTTCCACGGACGCCTGGTCGTCGAACACAGCGGCGCGTGGCAGGGCTTTACCTGCAACATCACGCGCTATGTGGACGATGCACTGACGGTCGTCGTGCTGACGAACCTCGACTCGGATCACTCGCGGCCCGATTACATGGCGCGGGTCATCGCCGGTCTTGCCGATCCACGCTTACTGCCGCAGCGGTTGGCGAAAATCGACGACCACCAACCGAGTATCGAACGCTCGCTCGTTGGTGTGCTCGACGCGATCCAAAGCGGCACGCCGCTCGACGCGCGCGCCGGCGCCGAGTTCAACGGCTTCACGCAAGGAGACGCCGCACAACTACGGCGTCAGCTCGCGCCGTTGTGGCCCGGCGGCTCGCTGACGCTCGTGGCCCGAGCACCGTCGGCCGACGACAGTTCGCTGCTGCTTTCACAGTTTCGACTGCGCAAAGGCACGCACGCGATGCTCGTCACCTTTGGACTCGATGCGGCGGGGAAAGTGCAGTCGCTGTTGTTCGAGCCCGATCGCGCCTATCGCGGCTTCGATCTCTACGGCTAGCGATCTATCTTGCGTTGATCTTGCGCAAAGCGCCTCTTTAGCCACGGGTCTCCGCACGTCTCCAACCGGCGAATTAGAAACCTTTAGAGCGGATGTCGGCCCTCGGTTAAGTCTTCGCGTTATGCGGTGCGATCCACGCGACCCGACCTTGCATGGAGCGCAGGCCAGTCAGCAAGTGCAAGGATTCCAAGCGCCACGATGAAGCCGCCCGGAATCATGGCCAAGAGCGCAAGCGGTTCAGGTAATCCCGCGCGCCTAAAAATCCGCCACAAGAAGACCAAAGGAGGTAGCCCTACGAGCAATGTTATCGCGACCAGCATCACTAGTTGGCCAGAGGGCGTTTCAAAGAATATCGGCATCCTTCATGTTTCACTGCAGAAACAGAGGCGCCCTACAATGCTATTTGGGATGGCCGGGAGTCAAACCCACGCTCGGGGATTCAGCCGATACCGTCCGTTACCGAATCGTGCCATTCCGTAAACCTCAAGAGTGCGTCGTCGACGAGATGCTGAATGGGCGCACTCTATCGAGTCTAGGAGCCGACGGGCACGATTGGCGTCGTCCGGCCCGACTCCATCGGCAGCGACGTGATCTTGCCGCCGGCGGCCGCGAGCGCTTTGCGCACATCGACGCTGCGCAGCGTCTGGTCGTGGTACGTTCGGAAATAGAACATCAGATTCTTGAGGTCTTCGGCACTCGTCCAGGACGTGAACTCATCGAACTCCTTGCCATGAATGGTCTGGCGCACCGAACCGATGGGGATGTCGAAGTTGTTGAGGATGTGAAATATCTGCAGCACCGCGTCGTCAGCCGAATCGGGCTGTATGGCGGTTTGCTGATAGGCGACCGCGCGCACGAAGCGCGAAGGCGACGACACATCTCCCGGCAACCCGAAGAAGCCCGAACCCTGCCCTAAACTGTTCACCGTGTAGCCGCCGATGTCGACGGACGGGCGCAGATACGGCGTCAGGCCGACGTAGTTCCCGAGGTTCGTCATGTGCCAATCGAAGGCGGGAGTGTTCGTTATCACGCCGAGCGAGTCGTCGTAGATACGCAGGCCGCCGGGAAGCGGCTCAATGACGACCGTCGCACCGGTTCTGTCCATGACCCGAAAATGCAACGGGGGAGTCATTCCGCCCATCTCGGCCCGTGGTGTCGGGGCGAGGACGACGCTATTGTACGCTGCTTTTAGATCCGCGATGGTCGCAAAGTTAGCGAGGATCCAGTTGCTGTATTCGTAACCGGCCATTGCCCTAGATGCGTTCTGCGGGGTCACATCCATATAGCGGGCCTCCGGCGTAAAAAAGAATTCGCCAACGTAAAGGCCTTGGTCGTTCATCCCGTCGACGACGACAGGCTGATCGAACGCGTTCGCACCGATGAAGCCGTATTTCGTCGTGTAGCGGATGCCTTTGGCGCCGTTCGGCAGCGTGCCGGTTAGCTCGGTGCCGGCCGGGATGACCACGACCTGGGACTTCAAATCGAGCCCGAGTTCCATGGTCCGCGCGGCAACGACCGTACCATCGTTGGCGATCAGCCGGATGCCGGTGCAAGCCGAGACCGGCTGGCTCAGGCAGAGGATCGCTATGGCGACGATGAGGCTGAGCGTTCGCATGCAAAAAAAGCTCCTTTCGGTAAGCCGATAGTCCAGGCCTAAATCTACATTCCCGCCCGCGCCCAACATCTCAGGCACATGAGAAAATCTCGGGAAAACAACGGGAAGAGGCAAAATGCTAATTTTTACGCCTCGAAAACGCTCTGACCATCACCGCACCATCTCGCCGATCGTGCCTTCCTGTCCCAATCGTTTCCCGACCGATCCGTGACAAAATGTGACACGAAGCCCTTCGTGACCGCAATGTTACGACGCCCAGGCAGTAGTCGCGAAGGAGACGGACCATCGGTACTCTGTAGTATCGGCCGTATGAGGAACATGATTGCAGGGGCCTGCCTAACGTTGTGCGGTGTCGCCGCCGGTCTCTTGATACCGTTTGGCCGCGCGGGAGCATCGGACGGTTTGATGGGCGCCTACGCCACGATCGAACGGCATAAATTCGTCGATCTCACGCACGCGTTCGCACCCGGGGTCGCGCACTGGCCTGGATTCCCCGACGAAACGGTACGAACGCTCTTTACCATCCCGAAAGACGGTTTTTTGGCGCAAATGTTCTGCCACGTCGGGCAGTGGGGAACGCACGTCGACGCGCCGGCGCACTTCGCGATCGGCGGCAAAACGGTCGACGAGATCGATCCTAAGCAGATGCTGCTGCCGCTGGTGGTTATCGACGTGCACGCGAACGTCG
>JAFAHZ010000010.1 GCA_019236975.1 Vulcanimicrobiota bacterium
CCGGTATCATGCCGCAAGGCCGCCTGCCGCTGTTCGTTGGGGACGAGTTCGCACGTGCCTGATCGTCACGGACGCGTCGACGCCGTACTGCGTGCGGCCTGTGGAACAGCGTTTACCGGTGCCGTCGCGCGCATCGAACAAAACGGCACCGTTCGATTCGAACGCGCGTACGGAACCACCCGTCTCGACGGCGAACCGCGTCCGGTGTTTGCCGATACGCGTTTCGACCTCGCGTCGATCACGAAACTGTTCGTCGCGACCCTAGCTCTGCGACTGGCGGATGGTCCGCTCGGGCTCGATGCGCCCGTCATTCGAAACGAAATCACCCCGCGCATGTTGCTGGCGCATACCTCGGGCATGAACTCGGGAGCGGACTACCGTTCGATTCTCGACGAGAACGTGGAACGATACGCACTCGAGCGCGAGTTGGTTGCAACCCCGGGAGAGCGCGTCGTCTACAGCGATCTCGGATTCATCGCACTCGGGGTGCTGATCGAGCGCGCCGCCGAAGCGTCGCTCGACGCGCTCGTGCGAACGACGTTTTCATCGCCGACGCTGGCATATCGGCCGCCCTACCTCGAGCGCGGTTCAATTCCCGCCACCGAAGACGACGGATGGCGCGGGCGCGTCCAAGGATTCGTCCACGACGAGAAGGCGTTTTTGATGGGCGGCGCTGCGGGCCACGCCGGCCTCTTCGGCACCGCCGCCGACGTTGCAGCGTTGACGGACATCTATTTAGCCGCGCAGACCGGGCGTTCCCAAACGCTCCTGCCGGCCGCGCTCGCACGGGAAGCCGTGCGGGAGCAAGCGTACGATCCGGTACTGCGGCGCGGACTCGGCTGGGCGTTGAAAACCAGCGATGAAAACTCGTGCGGACGGCTGATGGAACGCTCGAGCTTCGGCCACACGGGTTTCGTCGGGACGTGCGTATGGGCCGATCCGATGCGCGATCTCCAAGGCGTATTGCTGACCAATAGCGTCTATTTTGGGCGTAACGACACGCGCGATCTGCGCGCCGCGTTTTACGAAGCGATGGTCGACGACGCCTCCGAGGCGGCCGCGTGATTGCCGTTGGACTGATGAGCGGCACGTCGCTCGACGGCGTCGACGCCGCCCTGGTCGAGATCGTTCCGCGCGGTGCGGGGTACCGCGTCGATCTGTTGCAATTCGAAACCGTGCCGTTCGACACCGATCTGCGCCGCGCGCTCAGTGCGGCGCTGGCACCCAACGAGGGCAGTATCGCAGTCGCGGCGGCTTTGCATCGTGCGCTGGGCGAAACGTTCGGGCGCGCCGCGCTCTCGGTCGCCGGCCGCGCGCAGCCGCGCTACGTGGCGTCGCACGGGCAAACGGTGTGGCACGACGGACGCCACAGCGTGACGCTGCAGCTCGGCGACGCGTTTGCGATTCGCGAGATCGTGCGCGCTACCGTCTGCTACGATTTTCGCAGCGCCGACTGTGCGGCCGGCGGTCAGGGTGCTCCGCTCGTGCCGTATGCGGACGTGCTGCTTTTCGGCGATTGCGCCGAGGATCGCGTCGCGCTCAATCTCGGCGGTATCGCCAACGTAACGCTCATGCCGGCGGGAGCGGCACCCCAGAGCATTACCGGGTTCGATACCGGGCCGGCCAACATGCTGCTCGACGCCCTCGTGCGCGAGCGGACCGGCGGCGCGCAAGCGTACGATCGCGATGGTGCCATGGCCGCATCCGGAGCGGTCGACACGTCGCTGCTCGAGGCGCTGCTCGCGGACGACTACTTCGCGCAAACTCCGCCGAAGACGACCGGGCGCGAGCGGTTCGGTGCGCATTTCTTGGCGCGTCATAGCGAGCGCATCGGCCGTCTGCGAACGGAGGACGCGCTGGCGACCCTCGTCGAGTTGACCGCCGCTACCGTTGCCGAAGCGGTCGCGGCCGCCGGCTTGACTGCGGCGCATGTCATCGTCGCAGGGGGCGGCGCGCGCAACGCCGCGTTGATGCGGCGGATCGCGGAACGGCTCCCCAACGCGCGCCTCGAAACGTCCGATGCGATGGGAATAGCGGCCGACGCGAAGGAAGCCGTGGCGTTTGCGTTGCTTGGCTACGAAACGTTGCGCGGCCGGACCGGCAACGTGCCGGCCGTCACCGGCGCGTCGCACGCCGTCGTTCTTGGGGCGATCGCACCGCGGGATTTGACTGCGCTGCTCGCGGAGATCGCGAGCGAAGTCGCGCAATCGGCTGAGGTGCGATCGTGATCGCGGTCGGCGTGGACGCCGGCGGAACGTCCACCGTGGCAGCCGCGATGCACGACGGTGCACTGCTCGAACCCGCAACCGGGCCCTCCGCGAATCCGCACGCGCGCGGCGTCGACCATGCGGTCGATGCGATCGCCGCTACCATCGCGCGGGCGACCGGCGGCATTGCGCCGGACGCAATCGTCGTCGGCGCTGCCGGTGCCGGCGTTGCATCGGTTGCGGGCGCGATTCGCGCGGGGCTTTCGATCCGATTTCCACGGGCGCACATTGAAGTGAAAGACGACGCAGCGCTGGCGCTTCGAGCGGCAATCGCGCGCGGCGACGGAATGGTGCTCGTCGCCGGCACGGGATCCATCGCCTATGCGGAAATCGGAAACGCCGCATACCGCGCCGGCGGATTCGGCGCCTTACTCGGCGACGAAGGGTCCGGCTTTGCGATAGGCGCGGCGGCATTGCGCGCGACGGTTCGCGCACTCGACGGGCGTGCCGTGCGCGACGAACTCGCCGATGCGATTCTCGCACGTGCCGAAGCGAGTACGGCACGGGAACTCGTTGCCGCGACGTGCGCGCACGACGCGCCGGTCGCGACGATTGCGAGTTTTGCGCCGCTCGTGATCGACGCGGCAACGCGAGGCGAGCGCGCAGCGGCGAAGATCGTTCAAGCGGCGGCGCTCGAACTCTTCGACCTCGTGCGCGCAGTGCTGCGCAAAGCTCCGCCGCTCGATGGCGCGGAGTTGCCGCTCGCGTTCGCGGGCGGGCTGCTCGCGTCCAACTCGTTACTGACGTATTTGGTCGAAACGCGAATAGCCAACGAGCTGCCGCACCTCGCTATCGTCAAGAACGCCGCTCCGCCGTATGCTGCTGCCGCCGCTGCGGCGCAAGTGCTGCTCGAGAACCGATGAGCGAACGCATCCCGCAGACGGAGGCCGTCAACCCGCTCACCGCAGAGCTGGACGCGCTCGCGACGCCCGATCTGGTCGCATTACTCGTGAGCGAGCAGCAGTCGGCGGTTGAGGCCGTTCGAAGCGCAGCCGCGCAGTTGGCAGCGGCGGTCGACGCCATCGCCGCACGGCTTGAAAGAGGCGGCCGGCTGCACTACGTGGGCGCCGGCACGAGCGGGCGGTTGGGGGTGCTCGACGCGGCCGAAATGCCGCCGACGTTCGGAACCTCGCACGACGTCGTGTGCGCGCACATCGCGGGAGGAGCCGGCGCCGTAACGGCGTCGGTCGAAGGGGCGGAGGACGACGGTGAGGCCGGCGAAACGGCGATTCGCACGTGCGCGCGCGACGGCGACGCCGTCGTGGGAATCTCCGCCAGTGGAGGCGCCGCATTCGTCGTTCGCGCGATCGCGGCCGCGCGTCGCATCGGTGCGTATACGGTAGCGATTTCCGGCGACGCCGCGTCGCCGCTCGTCGATGCAGCGGAATGCGCGATCGTCTTGCCGACCGGCGCGGAACCGGTTGCCGGCTCGACGCGGATGAAGGCGGGAACGGCGCAGAAGATCGCGCTCAATACGCTCTCAACTGCCGTTATGGTGCGTTTGGGGAAGACCTACGGCAACTTGATGGTCGACGTGATCGCGGTCAATGAGAAGCTGCGCGGCCGCGCGCTGCGTTTGGTCTGCACGCTCGCGGGTGTCGACGAAACGCGCGCGCGCGAGCTCCTCGGCGCGGCGGGCGGGCGCGTGAAAGTCGCCGTCGTGATGGAACGCCGGAACGTCGATGCCGCGGAAGCTTCCGCAATTCTCGAGCGCAGTCGCGGTTTTTTGCGAGCGGTTTTGTGATCGGCGCCGTCGTGCTGATTGCGTCGATGGCGTTCGTGCCGCTCGACGATCGGCCCGTCACGGCACAGCTTCCCGTGATGCTGGGTCGCATTGCCGGCGTTGCGCTGGAAACGCCGCCGCCCGCGCTCGTAGGACGATACGTACGGCCCGGACGCCCCGACGCCGTCGTCGCCTGGCTCAATCGCCGCGCCGCATCGACGGATACGTTCGTCGTATCGAGCGATATGCTGGCATACGGCGGTTTGTTGGCATCGCGCGTCCCGGACACGACCTATGCCGATGCGTACTTTCGTCTCAAGGTTTTCGCGCAACTGAAACGCGCTCGACCCAATGCGTGGATTGCGGCGTTTGGGACCGTCATGCGGTTGGCGCCGACCGGAGTGCCCGCCGGCACGCCGTATTTCGCGGCCTATCCGGTGTGGAGCTACTTGCAGCGGTACGCGAACTTGCACGATCCGCCATTACCCGGTGAAGCGGCGGAAGCGCAGCGCCTGCGCGATCTCATCGGTCCCGACACGCTGAATGCGTATCTGGCGGCGCGCGCTCGGAACTTAGCCGTCGACGAGCTGCTGCTTGGCATGACGTCGGCGGGATCGATCGACCGCCTCGTGTTGGGCCAGGACGACGCGGGTCCCGTCGGCTTGCATCTCAAAGAGCTCGCGTGGCTGCAGCGCATCGTCGCAGGCGATCCGGCGATAGCGCGGCGCGCCTCGATCGAACCGGGGGCCGACGAACTAGGCATGGCGCTAGTGGCTCACGCGATTGCTCGGCGTGCGGGTTGGGTTCCGCGCATCGGCGTTCGCTATTCGACACCCGGCGGAGGGACGTATCAAGATCCGCTGGAGTTTGCGCCGATCGCCGACGCGATCGAAAAACTCACAGTACTCTGCGGGGGGATCGTCGTCGACGATCGGCCGGACGTGTTGCTGTACGTCCGCGTGCCGCAGACAGCACCGCAGCAAGATGCGGCATTTCTTTCCCAAATCGGCGACGACGTCGCGATGAAGCGAAGCGTTGCGGTGGCCGATCTCTCTTACCTGGCGTCGTATGCATCGCAAGCCGAATTTGCGCAGCGCCTGCTGACGTCGGGGATTGCCGGGCGCATCGACGCCTACTCCTCGTGGAACACGAATGCGAACACGGTCGGCACGGCGTTGGCCGAGGCGATTGCCGCGGGTGCCGGCCGGCGCACGCACACCTACGATGCGCTCGCGCACCGCACGTTTACGTTCGTGCGGTTCGTCGACGACTACGCCTATCACGATTTCGTACGGCCGGATCTCAATGCAACGCTCGATACGCAGGGCGTCCCCGACCATACGCTGCTGCCCGCGGCGACGGCCGCACCGCTTGCGGACCGCGACCGCAGCCTGCTGTGGTACCGGGCATCCCTGATTCTTGCAGCCCTCTATCCGGGTTATCACATTGCCGCGCTGTCGATCGGGCTTCCGTGGGACCGGACGTTCGAGACCTCGGTAGACGCCGCAATCGCCCCGGATATATAATCGCGAGCATGGATTTGCGCTTCCTGGCCACTGCGTTTGCGACGGCGTTCACGATCATCGACCCGATCGGGATGATTCCGCTGACGCTGAGCGCTACAGCTACCGACGCGCCCGCGCGGCGCAACCGAATCATCGATCAAGCCGTGCTGGTAGCGGCCGGAATCATGATCTTCATGGGGTTGGCCGGGCGCGCCTTTCTCAACTATTTGGGGATCACGCTGCCGGCCTTTACGATCGCGGGCGGCATCTTTTTATTTCTCATTTCCGTCGACATGCTGTTCGCGCGGCCGACCGGCGCCAAGCGCACGGCCGAAGAAGAACGCGAAGCCGCGGCCGTCGAGAATCCCGCCGTTTTCCCGCTCGCCGTCCCCATGATCGCCGGTCCGGGAACGATTGCGACCGTGCTGCTTCTGTTGGGCGAAGCGCACGGCAATCGTCTCGATATCGTCATCGTGATCGCCGCCTATACGGCGGCGCTTTTGGTCACGTGGTTGTGCATGCGCGCGTCGGGATTTCTCCTACGCGTCATCAGCAACACGGGCATTCACGTCACCACGCGACTGCTCGGTATCATCTTAGGAGCACTCGCCGTACAGTTCGTTCTCAACGGCTTGCTGCGGACGCCGTTCGCGCCGCACTAAAAAGCGAAGAAGCCGATCGAGCGGACTCGAACGGCTTCTCGATCTGTCCCCGCTACGTTAGGCGGGAGGACGCTTGCGGTCGGAGCGATCGCTGCGGGCCGGAGCGGCGTCCTGACGGGGCGCTGCGGCTGCCGCCGGGGCGCGCTCGACTCGCGGCGCCGCTTGCGGCTGGAAGCGCGGCTGCGTATCCATGCGCGGCTGCGTATCCATGCGCGGCTGTGCATCCATGCGCGGCTGCGGCTGGAAGCGCGGCTGCGTATCCATACGGGGCTGTGCATCCATACGCGGCTGCGGCTGGAAGCGCGGCTGCGTATCCATACGAGGCTGTGCATCCATTCGCGGCTGGGTCATCGCCGGCGCAACGTTACGCGGGGCGAAGGTGGCGTTGTCGACGCGGTCGGTGCGCGGGGCGAACGTGGCGTTGTCGACGCGGTCGGTGCGCGGGGCAAACGTGGCGTTGTCGACGCGGTCCGTGCGCGGGGCCGTGAAGTCGGGACGAGCGACGACCGGATGTGCCGCCATTTCCGGACGACGATTGACCGTTGCAATGGGATGCTGCTCGGCGATAACCGGGCGACGCTGCTCGGCGATAACCGGGCGATGCTGCTCGGCGATAACCGGGCGGCGAACGACCGCTGCAATCGGACGGCGCTGCTCGACGACGATCGGACGGTGCGCGATCGTGGTGAGCGTGCGGCGCTGATCGAGGACGATGGGGCGGCCGCCGAAGCGCTCTGCGACGATCGGGCGTGCGTTCACCGGAGCGTGGATGACCGGCAGCCGGACCAAGCGGCCGCGCGGATCGCGAACGTAACGGTAGATGCGCACGATACGCGTCGTACGGTAGATGTTGTAGATGGTCGTGCCGCCGTAGCCGTAACCGCCGTATCCGCCGTAACCGAGTTGCGGGTAGCCGTAGCCGTAACCGGCCATGCCCGGATAACCGTAACCGTACTGCTGCGGGTACCCGTAGCCGTATTGCGGATAGCCGTAATACGGTTGGTACGCGGCTTGCTGACCGCTAAGCAATCCGGTGGCGACCACGCCGATAAGCATGTCGAGCAGCGGGTTGCCCGTGATCGAGTAACCGCCGAGACCGAACGGCGAGTAGCCGCCGGGGTAGCCGTAACCGACCTGCGGGTAGCCGTAGCCATAGGGCTGCGGGTAACCATAACCATAGGGCTGCGGGTAGCCGTATCCGTAGGGCTGTTGCGGATAGCCGTACTGCTGCGGATAACCATAACCGTACTGCTGCGGATAACCATAACCGTACTGCTGCGGATAACCATAACCGTACTGCTGCGGGTAGCCGTAACCGTACTGCTGCGGATAACCATAACCGTACTGCTGCGGGTAGCCATAACCGTACTGCTGCGGGTAGCTATATGCGTACTGCTGCGGATAGCCGTATTGCTGCGGAGCGTAGCCGATCGGTGCGTAGAGTACGCCGTTGATCGCGATCGTCGACGGCGGTGGAGTCGAATCGAAGCCGTAGTAGGCATTCAGCCCGGCTTCACCGATGGGCGCAAATGCCACCGAAGCCGGCGGGCACCACGACCACGCGAAGCCGTTCCACATCCACATGCCGTTGCCGTACAGGGGGCAACCGGCTGGTTCGAGGGCGGCCAGCACGGGCGCGTACGCCATCGGGCCGGCAACCGGGGCAGCGGCGTACGCCTGCGCGCTCGCGGGCGCCGCCGAAAGAAAGACGGATGCGGTCATGGCAAGCGCCGCGACCCCACCGACAAATCGATTGATCATGGTTGTAGTCACCTTCATCACGCTTTGATCATGCCGTACTTCCGTCCGCGGTGCGCGCGAATCGGATTAGTGCGTCGTTAAGCGCGGATTAGACCGGGCGTTGAGGCTGACAGAGTTCGATCAGCACTCCGCCGGTCGACTTGGGATGCAAGAAAGCGATGAGGTTACCGTGCGCGCCCTTTCGCGGTCGCTCGTCGATCAGCCGCACGCCCTTGGCGGCTAGCTCGGCAAGCTTCGCGCAGATGTCCGGCACGCGATAGGCGGTGTGGTGCAGCCGCGAGGGCGCGTCGCCGCGATACTTCGCGATGGGCGAGTTTTCGTCGAGCGGCAGCAGTAACTCGATGATCGAATCGCCCGCTGCTAAACCGACCGCCTCGACGCCTTGGTCGTAAATCACTTCACGGTAGACTTCTCGAAATCCGAGCGTCTGCGTGTACAAGCGCACGCTCGCTTCGAGATCCTTGACGACAATTGCGACGTGATCGATGGGCAAATTCACGTTAAGCGACGATCTCTCGGGCGCGATAGACGCCGAAGACGTCGCGCAACACGTTGCAGATTTCGCCGAGCGTGGCTCCCGAATCCACGGCGTCGACGAAGCGCGGCATCAAGTTACCCGTCCCTTTGGCCGTTTCGCGAAGCGTGGCCAGCGCGCTCTCGACGGCGGCGCCATCCCGTGCGGCACGGAATGCCTTCGTGCGAGCAACTTGTTCGCGTTCGACGCGTTCGTCGATGCGCTGCAGAGGGAGCTTCGCGGCATCGGTTTCGGGGTCGGCGAACCGGTTGACGCCGACCACGACCGCTTCGCCGGATTCGATCGCCTGCTGGGCGGCGTACGCCGAATCGGCAATACGCGCTTGCATCCAGCCGCTTTCGATGGCCGCAATGCTGCCGCCCATGGCATCGACTTCCGCGATGAGCGCGCCGGCTCGCTCGACCAGTGCGTTGGTCAGCGATTCGACGTAAAACGATCCCGCAAGCGGGTCGACGACGTCGGCGACGCCCGATTCGTAGCCGATGATTTGCTGCGTGCGCAACGCAATCTTCGCACTTTCCGAGGTGGGCAAGGCAAGAGCTTCGTCCTTGCCGTTGGTGTGCAGGGATTGCGTACCGCCCAGCACTGCGGCTAACGCCTGAAGAGTGACGCGCACGACGTTGTTTTCCGGTTCCTGTGCGGTCAACGTCGAGCCCCCCGTTTGCGTATGGAAACGCAGCATCTGGGAGCGCGGATCTTGGCAGCCGAATTCGTCGCGCGCGATGTGGGCCCACAGATAGCGGGCCGCCCGAAACTTGGCGACTTCTTCGAAGAAGTCGTTATGCGAGTTCCAAAAGAAGGAGATGCGCGGAGCAATCGAATCCAGCACGATCCCAGCCTCGCGCGCCGCACGCAAATACGCCTTGCCGTTCGAAAGGGTGAAGGCGATCTCTTCCACGGCCGTCGAGCCTGCCTCGCGGATGTGATAACCCGAAACGGAGATCGTATTCCACTGCGGTACTTCACGCGCGCAGTACGCCATCACGTCGGTGACCAACCGCATCGACGGAGCCGGCGGATAGATATAGGTTCCGCGCGCCACGTATTCCTTGAGGACGTCGTTCTGCACGGTGCCGCCGAGTTTGTCGAACGCGATACCGCGGCGCCGTGCGACGGCAAGGAGCAGCGCGAGCAAGATCGACGCCGGCGCGTTGATGGTCATCGACACCGTCACGCGATCGAGCGGAATCCCCTCGAGCAGCGTCTCCATGTCGGCGATCGAGTCGATCGCGACGCCGACTTTGCCCACTTCGCCGCGAGCTTGCGGCGCGTCCGAGTCGTAACCCAGCTGCGTGGGAAGGTCGAACGCGACCGAAAGGCCGGTCGTGCCCCGCTCTAAGAGGTACCGGTAGCGCGCGTTGGATTCCGCAGCGGTCGCAAAGCCGGCATACTGCCGCATGGTCCATAACCGGCCGCGGTACATGTCGCCGCGAATTCCGCGGCCGAAGGGAAACGCACCCGGCTCCCCGAGCTCGTGCGGATTGCCCTCGACGGCGTCGTAGACGGGTTCCAACGGGATGCCGGAGGCATTGTGCTCGCGTGGCATGGCTTCCTTAATATACGCCGTTAGGCCAGCGAAACCAGCGGCGAGCCGGCTTCGACGGTGGCGCCGATGGCGGCGTGAAGCTTCGCCGCCGCGCCGCTCTTGTGAGCGCGAATCTCGTTCATCATCTTCATCGCCTCGATGACCGCAACGACCTGACCCTCGGCCACCGCGTCGCCTTCTCGAACCTTCAGTTCCACCACCACCCCGTGCATCGGCGAGACGACGTCGTTGCCGCTTGCTATTGCCGCTCGTTTCGCGGTCGTGCCCAGCCGCCGCGGCGGCCGCAACCCCTCGTCGCCCCGGCGCCGAGAAGCGGCTCCGATAACCCGGACGCGGTACAGCTTATCGTTCACCTCGACGGCGATCGTGTCGGCGACCGGCACCGCGTCGCCCGTCGTGATACCGGCGCCGCCATTGTTTGGGATGCGGAGCGTTTGCGCGAACGTCTCGAGCGTTTGCGTACCGTAGCTGCCGTCGATCACCAGTGGGTGGTCGCACAGCGCGCGCAGCAGCGGCAGCGTCGTCGGGACGCCTTCGATGACGAACTCATCGATCGCGCGGCGAAACCGCGCGATCGCGTGCGTCCGCGTCGGCGCCCACACGATCAGCTTGGCGATCATGGAGTCGTATTCGGGCGTAATGGTGATTCCTGGATAGGCTGCAGAATCGACGCGAACGCCGAGGCCGCCCGGTTCGCGATACTTCGTGACGGTGCCGGGGGCGGGACGAAAATCTTGCGATGGATCCTCGGCATTGACGCGTCCTTCGATGGCAAAACCGTCGAACCGGACGTCGTCTTGAACGATTCCTAGCGGCTCGCCCGCGGCGACGCGGATCTGTTCGCGAATCAGATCGAGCCCCGAAATCATCTCGGTGACGGTATGCTCGACCTGAATGCGCGTGTTCATCTCGAGGAAGTAAAACCGATCGCCGGCCACGAGGCATTCGATCGTTCCCACCGAGTCGTAGCCGATCGCTTTTGCCGCCTGCACCGCAGCCGCGCGCATCTTTCCGCGCAGCGTTGCAGAAATCTGCGCGGGCGCCTCTTCCCACAGCTTCTGATGGCGGCGCTGCAGCGAGCAATCGCGCTCGCCGACGTGAATCGCGTTCCCGTGCCGGTCGGCCAGGATCTGGAGTTCGACGTGCTTGGGATTCTCGAGGTAGCGTTCCGCGTAGATCGTCCCGTTGTTGAAATACGCCTCCGCTTCGCGGCGCGCCGTTGCGAGTGCGGATTCAATCTCCTCGGCGCTGCGGGCGATCTTGAGGCCCTTGCCGCCGCCGCCGCCGGATGCTTTGAGGGCCAGCGGAAAGCCGTAGCGATCGGCAAACTCGCGCGCCTGCTCGACCGTCTCGATCGGGTCGGTGCCTCCGGGAACGACGGGAATCTTCGCACGCTGCATCGCGATGCGCGAACGCAGTTTGTCTCCCATCGCAAAAATCGCGTCGGGGTTCGGGCCGATCCAGACGAGTCCGGCTTCGACGACCGCGCGAGCGAAGCCGGCATTCTCCGCGAGGAAGCCGTAGCCGGGGTGAATCGCTTCCGCGCCGGCACGCCGTGCGACGTCGATGAGTTTCCGAGCGTCGAGGTAGCTCTGCGACGAAGCGGCCGGTCCGATGAGATACGCTTCATCGGCCATGCGGACGTGTAAGGCGTCGCGATCGGGTTCGGAATAGACGGCGACGCACGAAATGCCCATCTCGTGCGCCGTCCGGATCACGCGAACCGCGATTTCGCCGCGGTTGGCGATCAGTATCTTAGAAAACATCGTCGTCGAACTCTGCACGCAGCCAGGGGTTCGCGTCGCGCCGAGCCTGTCGAGGCGCGGACGCAGCATCGTGCTGTCCTTCGAGGAGCCCGGGGTGGCAAAGTATTGCGGCGATTTCTTCGTCGCTCGGCGTGCCGCCGGAGACGAACTCGATCACGCACCAAGCTCCGGAGGCGGCATACCCATAACGTGAAAGCCCGAATCGACGAAGTGCACGTCGGCCGTAACGGCGCTTGCCAGATCCGACGCAAGATACACCGCCGTGTTGCCGACGTCTTCCGCCGTGACGTTGCGTTTGAGCGGCGCCATCTTCGGCACGAGGTCGAGCATCTTCGTCGCACCGCCGACTTGGCGCATGCTGGCCGTTTTGATCGGTCCGGCGGAGATTGCATTGACGCGGATACCGCGGTCTCCGAGATCGTACGCGAGATAGCGCATTCCGGCCTCGAGCGCGGCTTTGGCGATTCCCATGAGGTTGTAGTTCGGCACGATCTGCGTCGCGCCGAGGTACGTCAACGCGACGATCGAGGCGCCATCGTTGAGCTGCTCGCGAAGCGTCTGAACCAGCGCGATGAGCGAAAACGCCGAGACGTCCAACGACAAGCCGTAGCCTGCGCGCGACGTGTCGTAGACTTTGCCCACGAGATCTTCTTTGTTCGCGTATGCGATGGAGTGAACGAGCGCGTCGAGAGTGCCGAAATGGGCGGCGAGATCGTCGCGCATCGCCGCGAGCGACGCGTCGCTGGAGACGTCGCATTCGACGACGTGCGCGCCACCCAGCTCGCGCGCCAGTTTCTCTACCTCGTCTTTGACGCGCTCGCCCTGATACGTAAGGGCGAGCTTTGCCCCGTGCTCGTGGAACTTTCGCGCGATACCCGTGGCGATCGACCAGCGATTCGCGACGCCGGTAATCAGCGCGCGCTTTCCTTCTAAGAGCTTCACGAGGATAAGATACCCGCGCCGGAACGCCTAACCCTGTAGCGTGGACTGCTGATAGGTGTAGAAGCGCTCTTGGACCGCCCCCAGCGCCCAAACGCCGGCCGGGACGAGCATCGCGTTAGGAACGAGGTGTGCGGCGAGGTCGCGGTAGACGGTGACCGCATCGAGCTTGAGCTTGTGGGCGATAAATCCGGCAAATCCCTTCGCAGCGTTATTGCAAACGAAGAAGCGTGCGTCGACCATAGCAACGAGCGTTTCGATCGAGGAATCGTCCTTGTCGCCGGTCTTGTGCAGGCAGGGATTGCCTTTCGTCTTCTGCGCGTCGTAAACCGTGTCGAAGTCCTTAGCGAACTCGACCATGTCTTTTTTTGCGTGCGGTTGCAGCGGAATGAAATAGCGCGTCCACATGACGTCGTCGAAGCCCAGCAATACCGAGCCGCCGTGGTATAACACGGCGACCGTATGCACGTCGCTTAGTGGGATGCCGAGTTCTGTGTACGCGTCGAGAACGCCGCGCATCTGACCGAATGCCAACCCGCCTTCGATTTTCGTCGACGCGAACATGTGCCGGTGGTGCTTGGTCGACGCCGTATCCAAGGCTTTATCGAAAGCGGCCATGTCGAAGTCGAGCGGCGGCATCGATGGCGTCGGTGCCGGGCTCGGCGACGAAGCGGGCGCGGCTGCGACGGTCGCCGGGGCTAAAGCGACGATCGCGCCGCTCGTCAAGAAGTCGAGCCTCGTTGGCATGATGCTCCTCCGGATTATAAGGGGATGTTGCCGTGCTTGCGCTTCGGACGCTCGACGCGCTTGTTCGCCAGCATGTCGAGCGCATCCGATATCGCACCGCGAGTGCGGTGAGCTTCGATGACGTCGTCGACGTAACCGCGCTGGGCCGCGACGTACGGATTGGCAAAGCGTTCGGTGTATTCGTCGACGAGCTGCTTCATCTTCGCGTCCTTGTCCTCGGCGGCCGCGATCTCGCGCCGAAAGATCGTCTTAACCGCACCTTCGGCGCCCATGACTGCGATTTCGGCGGTAGGCCACGCCAGATTGACGTCGGCGCGAACGTGTTTGCTGGCCATGACGTCGTACGCACCGCCGTAGGCTTTGCGCGTAATCACGGTGATCTTGGGAACGGTCGCCTCGGCGAACGCGTAGAGCAGCTTTGCGCCGTGCAGGATGATGCCGCCGTACTCCTGATCCGTCCCCGGCAAAAATCCGGGGACGTCGACGAACGTGAGCAGCGGAACGTTGAAAGCGTCGCAAAAGCGCACGAACCGTGCGGCTTTCGTGGACGAGTCGATATCCAGTACGCCGGCCAGGACGTTCGGCTGGTTCGCCACGACGCCCACGGACCGGCCCGCGATGCGACCGAAGCCGCAGATGATGTTCTGCGCGTAGAGAGGCTGAATCTCGAAGAAGTCGGCGTCGTCGAGTACCCCTTCGATTACGCCGTGCATGTCGTACGGTTTGTTCGGCGAGTCCGGCACGACGTCGTCGAGCGCGTCGACTCTGCGATGCGGATCGTCTTCGCACGCGTAGCGGGGCGGATCCTCGAGGTTGTTCTGCGGCAGGAACGACAAGAGCGTTCGCGTTTGGTCGACGAGGTCGTCTTCGTCCGAAGCGATCACGTGCGCGACGCCGCTCTTCGTCGCGTGCGTCATCGCACCGCCGAGCTCTTCGAACGAGACGTCTTCGCCGGTGACCGTCTTGATGATCTCGGGGCCGGTGATAAACATCTGTGAGATCTTTTCGGTCATGATGATGAAATCGGTAATCGCCGGAGAATAGACCGCGCCGCCGGCGCAAGGCCCGGCGATCAGACTGATTTGCGGAATCACGCCCGAAGCCGCAACGTTGCGCCAGAAGATCTCGGCGTAACCGCCCAGCGAGACGACGCCTTCCTGGATGCGCGCGCCGCCCGAGTCGTTGATGCCGATCATGGGAGAGCCGGTGCGCAAGGCGAGGTCCATGACCTTGCAGATCTTTTCCGCGAAGGCCTCGCCGAGCGATCCGCCCAGCACGGTGAAGTCTTGCGAGAAAAGAAAGATTTGGCGCCCGTCGATCGTGGCGCGACCGGTGACGACGCCATCGCCGAGAAACTCTTTTTCGTCCAACCCGAACGCGTTGGTGCGATGGACCACGAAGCGGTCGAACTCGGTGAAGGACCCCTCGTCCACCAGCGCGGCGATGCGCTCGCGAGCGGTGCGCTTGCCCCGGTCGTGCTGACGCTGCTCGGCCTCGGCACCGGCAGGCGCCGCCGACAGCGCGCGTTTGCGCGCGAGCTCTGCATACTTCTCGTGGTGCGTACTCACCGTGCAGGGGCTTGCACGGGGCTTACGAAGCGCCCTGCGTTATGCGCGTTTTGATCTCCGCTTTCATCGTTGCACTCCTCGCCGCCGCCGTCGCAGGTGCCGGCGGCCGAGCCGCGGTGCTTTTCCCGGCGCCTCCGCCGCTGCCGAAGCCGAGCCCGGTTTCCGAAACGTTTTTCGGCACTACCGTGTCCGATCCGTATCGTTACTTCGAGGACATGCAAAACCCGGC
>JAFAHZ010000066.1 GCA_019236975.1 Vulcanimicrobiota bacterium
GCAGGACAGCGTGCCGCGCTATCATGCCGTTGCCGTCGCTCGCGAGCGAATGCGACGCGAGCGGGGCGTGCTCGTTCTGGGCAGCGCTACGCCGTCCGTCGAAAGCTACGCGGCGGCAAAATCCGGTAAGATCGG
Organism: Vulcanimicrobiota bacterium; assembly: GCA_019236975.1. Taxonomy (GTDB): domain Bacteria; phylum Vulcanimicrobiota; class Vulcanimicrobiia; order Vulcanimicrobiales; family Vulcanimicrobiaceae; genus JAFAHZ01. The sequence goes on from JAFAHZ010000066.1 coordinate 136, forward strand.
GCTTCTCGAACTGCACTCGCGCGCGACGAAGCTGCCGCTGCCGACCGTAAGCATCGTCGACCTCGCGCGAGAGTTCGAGAGCGGTAACCGGCGCATCTTCAGCGCCGCACTGGTACAAGCGCTCTCGGAGCGACTAACCTGCGGCGAAAAGATCGTGCTCTTCGTCAATCGCCGCGGCAGCGCCGGGTTTCTGCTGTGCCGTACCTGCGGGGCCGTACCGGAGTGCCCGCGCTGCAGCGTTTCGCTCGCGGCGCATCGTAGCGAAGGTTTGCTGCGCTGTCACTACTGCGATTATCAAACGACCATCCCGGAGCGCTGTCCCGCCTGCGGCGCCGCAACCATACGCGAGTTCGGTGCCGGCACGGAACGCGTGGCCGAAGAGGTGGCCCGGCTTTTCCCAGCGGCGCGCGTCGTGCGCATGGATTCGGATACGACGACGCGGGTAGGCGACCACGCCCGGCTGCTGCGGGTCTTCGAAACGGAAGGTGACGTCCTCGTCGGCACGCAGATGGTGGCCAAGGGCCTGGACTATCCCGACGTTACGCTCGCGGGCGTCGTTGCCGCCGATATCGGGTTACACCTGCCGGATTTTCGCGCCGCGGAGCGCACGTTTTCCCTCATCGCGCAGGTGTGCGGACGCAGCGGCCGCGCGCGCCCCGGCGAAGCGATCGTCCAGACGTACGCGCCGGAACACCCGGCAATCCGTTTTGCCGCCGCACACGACTACGACGGTTTCGCCGAACGCGAGCTCGACGAACGCGCGCAGCTCGGCTTTCCGCCGGCGAGGCGCTTGACGTATTTGGGGGTCATCGGACGTAGTCGCACTCGCGCTTGGGAAACGGCGCTGCAGTACGCGCAGTTGCTGCGCGAGCAGGACGTCGCCGAAGTGCTCGGCCCGGCACCGTATCCGATTGCTCGCGTCAACGCCGAATGGCGCTATCGCATTGCGCTCAAGACGCTCAAGCCGGCGGCCCTTCGGGCCGCCTTGCGCGAGCGAATCCTTCCCCTGGCCCACGCCGCGCGCGGCACCCGGCTGGCGATCAACGTCGATCCGTAGCGCGGTTAGCGCGTGCGGCCGGAGATACCGCGCACGCGCAACGTCGATGCGGGAAACAGCAACTGCGACAAGAGCAATCCGGCGACCAGCTGAATCGCCGCGAACACCGCGTTGGTCCCGAGCGTCAGGGCAGTGTTGATGTTTTCCTGAAAGGCGAACAGCACGCTCTCGTAACTCAAGCTGCCGGGAACGAGCACCAGCAGTGCCGGCACGAGCATGATCGCCTGCGGCACGCGCAAGTAGCGCGCGCCTAGATTGGCGACGGTGCCGCAAATAAACGAAGCGAGAAACGCCGAGACGTTGTGTGCGGGTGTCGCGGAGAGCACGTGCGTCGCGAGCAGCGCCATGAAACACGCGCCGAGCACCCACGCCGAATCGCGCAGGCGCGCGTCGAGGTCGATCGACAAGCCGACGGAGAGGCAGAGCGACGCTACGATCCACCACATCGCGCTGACCGGATGCGGCGCGACGTTGCCGCTCGAAAGCAGCGACGGAAACATCGCCAAGCCCAGGAAGGCACCGACGCCGAGCGCGAGCAGCACCGAAAGAACTTTACCGAGACGAGCGACTCCCGCTACCAGAAAGTCGTTAGCGAGCTCGTGCAGCGCGAGCGTGAGCGAATAGCCGGGAAGTAAGACGACGATGCCCGCAACGATAGAGACGTAGACGTTCGTCGGCCCGGCGACGCGCACGAAGATGGCGACGATGAGCGTTGCGAGGAACGCCGCAGCGACGTCGAAAAGCCGCGCCACGATATCGACCTTGGTCGCGATCGCTCCGAGCGCGCCGGTGCACAATCCGATCAATGCGGAAACGAATATTTCTCGCCCGCCGCCCCCGAGAATCAGGGCAACGCCGACCGCGATCAGACCGAGTGCCGGAATTTGCAGCCACGCAGGAAGGCCGGGCCAGCGCTTGTCGACCTCGGCGACGAGTTCGGCCGCATGCGGGAAATCGATTTTGCCGCGCCGGAGCGCGTCGTAGATTTCGTTCAGAAGCGCGATCTTGCGTAAACTCACGCGCCCGGGTTCCAGGCGCATGTTTACGGTGCGCTGATTCCAGTCCGGACCGACGCTGATCGAGATATTGGTGGGAAGCGCAAAGATTTGCGCGTCGACGCCGATCGCGCGCGCCACTTCGGTGAGCGTCTGCTCGATGGCATCGGTAGCGATTCCGGCGCGGTGTAACTCCCGCGCCATCGTCGTGAGAAAAATTTCGCGCGCGTCAGCTTCCACGCGCCGCGAGCGTTAGCTGGAGGCTTTGCGGGCCGTCTTCTTCGGCGCGGCCGCGGCCTTGGCGGCCTTCGTCGTCTTTTTGGCGGCTTTGGGCGTCGCCGTGGCGGCTTTGCGCATGGCCTTAGCGAGACGCGATTTCTTGCGGGCAGCCTTATTCGGATGAACGACGCCCTTGCTCGCTGCCTTGTCGTACGCGCTCTCGACGGCCTTGGCGCCTTCGGCGTCCACCGCGGCTACGGCTTTCTTATACATCGTTTTGAGGCGGCTCTTGGCATCGCGATTGCGCGTCGTGCGCTTTTCTGATTGGCGGGACCACTTTTCGGCTGCTTTGATGTTGGGCAAGAACGGGCTCCTTTTATGCCTAGGACAACGGCGAGTAGTATATCAGCCGCTCCAACTCGTGTCTATGCTTCACCGCTCTGCTTGATGCCGATCAAGGCGAAGCCCGTCCAAATCAGCCAGAGAAGCCCGGGCACCGCGCCCAGCAGGCCGCTCACGTACCCCACCGGTCCCATCGCCGGATCGGTGAAGAAGATTCCGAGGGTCGCCACGCCGGCCGTGAAGGCCGCGAAGTAGCCGAGGAGGGCAAGTCCCGGCGGGGCGGACTTATGCCGGCGCATGCTATGCGCCGCGGCAAAGAGGAAGATGGAGATCGGGGCCCAGCCTAGCCCGCCGATGGTGAAGATCAGGGCGACGTAAAGCGCGGCGATGCCATCGACGACGAAGAGATCGGGCGAGACGTAGGCGACGGCGGTTTGCAGCATCGACGTCACCAGCGCGACCGCAATCGCTAGCAGACCAGCGCCAAATGCAAAGGTGCCCAACCCTTCCTGCCGTCCCGGCGCGTGGTCGAGATAGCTGCGCAGCCCGACGAGAAACCAAAGGAAGAACGCGGCGGCAGGCAACGTGAGCCACGCGCCCCAGAGCAGTCCGAAACGGTGAACCGCAGCGTACGCGGCGAGGTCGGTCGGCTTGGTCGTAACGTCGGGAAGCGTTACTCCCGTCAGCAGCAGCGCCGCGACGGTCAGCACGACGAAACACAGGGCGGAGTAGCCGGCGGAGCGTTCGGCTTGGACGTTCATGGGGAGCTACTTTAGTCGGAGGAGTAGGGCGCCCTCTTACTCGGTGCGGAGCGCGATTCTCGAGAAGCTGGCATAGCGGCTTTCGGCAATCGCGCCATCCTGTAACGCAGCTCGCACGCCGCAGCCGGGCTCGCGCAAGTGCGTGCAATCGGTGAAGCGGCATCGCGTCGCCGGCTCGCGCATGTCGCGAAACGCATCGGCCAGTTCGCGCGGTTGGATCGCGCCTAATCCGAATTCGTTTACGCCGGGGCTATCGACGAGAAAACCCTCGGGCATCCGATACAAGCGCGCGGCGGTCGTCGTTTGCCGCCCAAGGCCATGCCGCGAAACGTCGCCGATCGACCCCTCGCCTCCCAACGCCCGAAAAATCGTACTTTTGCCGACGCCGGAGACTCCACAGAGCAGCGCGTGGCGTCCGTTCAGCAGCGAGCGCAACGCGTCGAGATTGCTACCGTGCTTCGGATCGACGACCGCGACGGGATACTGCAAGCGTTCGTAGATCGCGACGAGGCGGCGTGCTGCCTCAGGCTCGGCTAGGTCGGGTTTGGTGAATACGACCGCGGCATCGATCCCTTCGAGTTCGCCGAATGCGAGGAGTTGATCGAGCGTAATCAGGCGCGGCGGCGGGTGCGCGAGCGACGTTACGGTAACGAGCGTGTCGACGTTGGCCGCCATCGTCTTCGCTCGCCCTTCAACCGTGCGCCGCTCGAGGCTAAACGTCCGCGGCTCGATCCGATCGACGACGGCTCGCTCGTCCTCGAGGATTCGCACGGCAACGACGTCTCCGGGAACGGGCATGAAGCGCTTTCCGGTCATCCGTCGCAACTGCGCGACGCGTGTCCCGGCTTCGCCGTCGACCGACACCCATGCCGAGTTTTTGCCGGTCGAAACGACCAGCGCACGTCTCAGTTGCAAGGCGGCATTAGGTGCGTGCCCAACGAAGAAATGGGAGTGACGTTCGCAACCGTACGTTTCGGGCGAGTAGCGTCGCCGGACGAGCGTGCCGGCGTCGAAGCCGCGCTGCGCGAACGCGGCGCGACCGTCGCGTGGCGAGCGAGCGCACGCGCGGGACGCACGTACGGTCTCGCCTGGTTCCCGGGCGGCAGCGTCGCCGCGGCGCCACCCGCGACCGTGCACGATGCGGCGATCATCGCGTTGGCACTTTTCCCAACGGTGCCGGAAGCCTTGCCGCAGTTACGCGAAGCCTTCGGGGGCGCGGGACGCCCGGCAGCCGTACTCTCGTGCGAACCCTGCGACGGGGGCGTCGTCGTAGAGTGGAACCCGCGCTCGGCAGACGTCGCCCTGCTGTTCGCGCTGGCCGATGCCGAGCTGCAGCGTTACCGCAGCGGCCGGACCGTCGAAGTGCTCGCGCCGCTTCCGCCCGAAGTCGTCGCATCGATTGCGGCCGAGGGTCTTTCTGCCTCGGGAGCCGGACCCGATCGCGAGCTCGAGACGCTGCTCGAGCGGGCGGGGCTGGACCGTGCTTAATCAAGTCTTCGCATACGTCGGTCCCGCCGACGTTATCGACATTATCGCGACGAGCATCCTCATCTATTACTTGATTCTGCTCATTCGCGGAACGCGGGCGGTCCAAATTCTTTTGGGATTTTTCGTGCTCCTCGGTTTGCTCGGACTCGCGAACGTGCTGCATCTCTTTCTCCTGAGAACCATCCTCCAGCTCATCGTCGTTGCCGTCGCCGTGGCGATTCCCATCGTCTTTCAGCCCGAACTGCGCCGCGTGCTCGAACAGATCGGCCGAGGCGGATTGTTTCGTATGGATGCCGAGAGCCCCGGAACGCGGCACGAAGATCGCGCGATCGCTGCGATGGCGCACGCTGCCTTCTTGCTGTCGCGCAGCCGGCTTGGGGGACTGATCGTTATCGAACAGCAGAGCGGTCTCAAGGAGTTTTGCGACACCGGTACGACGCTGCAGGCGCAACTTTCGGCCGAGCTGCTGCTCGCGATCTTCATGCCGCGCTCGCCGCTGCACGACGGAGCGGTCATCGTGCGCGAAAATCTGATCGAGGCGGCCGGCTGCTTTTTGCCGTTGGCCGAACTTTCGCTCGGCAAGGACCGGTTCGGAACGCGCCACCGCGCCGCATTGGGAATTTCCGAGCAGACCGACGCCGTCGTGATCGTCGTTTCGGAGGAGAGCGGCGCCATCACCATCGCTCGCGACGGCAAGTTGTCGCGCCCTGTCGAAGAAGAGGCACGGCTGGCGAAGATGCTGTTGGCGGTCACTCGTCCGCCGCGTAACGAGCGGCGCCTTCCCAACGATTTCGTCTCGCATCTTCGTTCGCGTTTGAGCCCGCCGCGCAGCCGTCAGGAGCCCCGTGCAGATCATCCGCAAGAACTTCGGACTTAAACTGCTTGCGGTCGCGCTGGCCGTCGTCGGCTGGGCGTATTTCCGGTTCGCTACCAATCCCATCGTCGCGGCCGCGCATTTCAACCAGCAGTTGTCCTTGCCGATTGCCGCCGTTAACTTGCCAACGGGCTACGTCGCGCATTATACGGAACGCGAAGCGGTCGTGACGGTCGAAACGAAGCCGGGCGAGCCGGCGGTCAGGCCGGACGAAATCAAGGCCGTGCTGGATCTGTCGAATAAGGGCGCGGGCGTGTATAACGTACCCGTTCAGCTCGTCGCCCCGGACGTCGCCGTAGCCAGCTTGAGCCCGGCGTCGGTCACGCTGTCGATTGAAAAAATCGAAGAGCGCCAGTTTCCGATTGCGCTGCACTACCTCGGCGGCGGAGCGAGCGTCGTCGTCGGCGATCAGCAACTTCGTCCGGGTGCCGTCACCGTGCAAGGGCCGAGTTCCGCGATGGCGCAAGTGACGGCGGTGCGCATCGACGTGAGCTTGCCGAACGCCCCAGCGCGCGTCGACGAGATGCTTCGGCCCGCGGCCGTCAACGCGGCCGGAAGTGAAGTCGACGGGTTGCAAATTTCTCCGGATCTGGTGCGCGTGCAGACGCAGTTCGTCGCGGCTCGAACCGGAGGTAAACCGTGAGCCGTTTGTTCGGAACCGACGGCGTACGCGGCGTCGCCAATGCAGAACTCACGCCGGAACTGTGTTTTCGTATCGGACGGGCCGGCGCGACGGTGCTGTCAGAAAACGCGGGGCCTCTCGTCGTCGGTCGCGATACGCGGCTGTCCGGAACGATGCTGGAGGCCGCGATCGTCGCCGGTATTACGTCGGTCGGACGCGACGCAGTCCTGTTAGGAGTCCTGCCGACGCCGGGCGTCGCGTGCGTGACGCGTCGCGAGGGCGCTGCGGCCGGAATCGTTATCAGTGCGTCGCACAACCCGATAGCCGACAACGGCGTGAAGTTTTTCGGTCCCGACGGGTTCAAGCTTTCCGACGAGATCGAAGACCGCATCGAAGCGCTGCTCGACGCAACGGATCTCCCGCGACCGACCGGCACGGGCGTTGGAATCGCGCGTACGGCGCAAAACCTCGGCCGCTACTACTACGAAGAGCTGTATTCCAGCGGTGCGAATTTGCACGGACTGCACGTGGTCGTCGACGGTGCGTTCGGTGCTGCGTACGCGGTCGCGCCGTACGCGCTGCGAAAGCTCGGCGCCGACGTTAGCGAGATAAACTGCGAGAACGACGGCTCGCGCATCAACGTCGGGTGCGGGGCGACCGACCTGGGGCCGCTTCAAGCCGCCGTGCGCGAAGCGATTGCGTCCGGTCGCACGGGCACGATCGGCGTTGCCTTTGACGGCGATGCGGACCGCGCGTTGTTTATCGACGAAACGGGTGCGCCGATCAGCGGCGACCACGTGATGTTTGCCATCGCCCGCGACATGCAATCGCGGCGGGAGCTCGCCGGCGACGCGGTCGTCGGTACGGTGATGAGCAATATTGGTTTCGAGCGCGCGCTGCGCGTCCACGGTATCGGTTTGATTCGAGCGAGCGTCGGCGATCGTTACGTTCTGGAACGCATGCAGTCCGGCGGCTACGTCCTCGGGGGAGAGCAATCCGGGCACGTGATCGATTTCCGGCGCAATACGACGGGGGACGGTCCGATGACCGCCGTTTCGCTGTTAGGCATCGTTGCCGCAGCGGGAGTGCGCTTACACGACTTGGTTTCCGAAGTCGTCATCGCACCGCAAGTGCTGGTAAACGTTCGCACGCCTCGGAAGGACGTTCTCGATTTGCCGGAAATCCAGGCGGCGACGGCGGCCGCGCAACGGTCGTTGGGAGACGGAGGCCGTCTCTTGATCCGCCCCTCCGGCACGGAACCGCTCATTCGCGTGATGGCCGAGGGGGAGGATCGCGGGCAGGTCGAGCAGGTGGCTGCTCACCTTGCTTCCCGGATTGAGGAGGAGATAGGGCGCTTAACCCAAACCTAACCTTCCGGAACTCATGGGACCCCGGCGGGTCCCGATAATAAACACTATCGCCTGCACAAGAACACTGAATCGGATCCGAAGCGGATTCGAGCGGGGGAAATCCCGGTAGGGGTGAGTGAGCCGGTCGGCTCTAGGGCACGTCTTTCAGCCCGAACCCGTCAACTAACCTCGCAAGTGTTGTGAAAGAGGAGCCAGATTCTTGCGTCAAGCGTTAGCTGCTGGGGCTTTTGCCCTTTTGATCGCGACCTCGAGCGCGATCGCCAAAGCTGACCCCGTATCCCCCAGCGCCGACTATTACGAGTCGGCCGCAACTCAAAGCGTCAACGCGCAAACGGTCAGTCCGGATGTCGCCGTGTGGACGTCACATCTCGTTATCTCGGCGCCGCGTCGCGAGCGCGGCGGCTTCGGCCGGTTTGCCGGCGGGATCCTGGCCAGAACCTCTAAGATCGCGCAGCAGTTGACTCGCAGCGCGTTGAGGTTCCTGGGTACCCCGTACGTCTTCGGCGGCGACAGCCCATCCGGGTTCGACTGCTCCGCCTACGTCCAACACGTGTTCGGCATGGTCGGCATCTCGCTGCCGCGTACTGCGGACGCGCAATACGACGTCGGGAGTGCCGCCGTCGGCGGACCGCAGCCCGGCGACCTCGTGTTCTTCCAAACGTATACGTACGGCCCGTCGCACGTCGGGATTTATCTCGGTAACGGTGAGTTCGTTCACGCGAGCTCGAGTCACGGCGTGATGGTGAGCAAGCTTTCGGAATCGTATTGGGCGTCGCGCTATTTGGGTGCGAAACGCCTGATCGCGTCCAAACGCTAACCCAGCCTCCCGATCGCGCATCCGACGAGGCGCGCCTCGTCGCAGTTGCCTACTACGTCTGGCCGTTAGCGCTCTACGAAGCAATCGCGCCGAGGGCCGACGCGTCTTCGTGGTACCGGTTTCAGATGAGGCAGGCGCTCGGCTTTGGAATCATCGCCGCCGTCATCGGTTTCGCGGCGCTCCTGTGGCCATTGCTGGCATCCTTTGCGATCGCCGACGTTACCCTCACGATCTGGGTTTACGGAGTCGCGCTGTTGGGGGACGCGGCGTTGCTGGCCGTCTGGGTCGTGCTCGCGGCGCGCTACAGTCGCCGCGCCGGCAACGGCGAGCTGTTCGACGTTCCGTGGGTTGCGCGCTTGACAGGTTCCACATCCCACAAACGATAATCAGGGGCGGCGGTCACTGGGGTGTAGCCAAGCGGTAAGGCAGCGGACTTTGACTCCGCCATGCGTTGGTTCGAATCCAGCCACCCCAGCCAATTTGGGGACCCGCGGGCTTTGCCCGTGGGGGCGCGCAGGCCGAAGGCCGGAGTGCTGTCAGAAGGATGGGGCCCCAATGTGCCGCGCACATTGGGAACGGCAGCGGACTTTGACTCCGCCATGCGTTGGTTCGAATCCAGCCACCCCAGCCAACGTGCCCGTTACCGCTACGTTCGTAGGAGGTGCCCGTGCCCAAATACGTCATCGAGCGAGAGATCCCGGGAGCGGGAAAGCTCTCTCAATCTGATCTGAAGGCAATATCCCAGAAGTCGTGCGGCGTGCTTTCAAACCTGGGACCGCAGATCCAATGGGTGCAGAGCTACGTCACCGGCGACAAGATCTATTGCGTCTATATCGCACCCAACGAAGAGATGGTTCGCGAGCACGCCCGGCAGGGTGGATTCCCCGCAAATCGCGTCTCGGAAGTTGCTACCGTCATCGACCCGACGACGTCGGAGTGAGACCCTAAGCGCCGATGACCGCGCGCACGGCAGCCACGCTGCACGTGACCAGCGGCGACTCGGTACTCTACCTTTTCCGAAAAGCGGGCATTACCGGAACGCATCTGGCTTGGCGAGACGCGCTGTACGAAGGTCCGGTTCCCGCCGGGCTCGCCCTGGAAGAAGCCACTGCAGTTCGCGCGCACTATGCTGCCGCGCGCGGGTACGGCAATCCGATCAAGGTGATTCACGAGTTCGAGCGCCGCGACGCGCAGCTGCGCCGGGCGGGTGAGTTCGAAGAAGTCGTATTGTGGTTCGAGCACGATCTCTACGATCAATTGCAGATCTTGCAGATCCTTACGGCGCTCGACGCCATGGAACTGGAGCCCGGGCGCGTGGCGTTGGTGCAGAGCGATCACTACTTGGGAACGATGACTGCGGACGAGCTTTCGCCGATGTTGGCGCGGCGGCGCACCGTGACGGCCGCGACGTTTAAGTCGGCGCGGCGCGCCTGGGACCGTTTCACGTCGGAATCGCCGCTCGATCTCTTCGTCGCCTCCGGCGAGGATGCAATCGGTCTGCCGTTCTTGCGCGCCGCGCTGCGGCGGCTCTGCGAAGAGTATCCTTGGGTTCGTGATGGGCTGTCGCGGTCGCAGCGGCAGGCGCTGGAAGCGATCGCGCGCGGCCCAACGCGGCCCGAAGAGCTCTACCGGCGCGCGCAAGCGCGCGAGGAAGCATCGTTTTTGAGCGACGGCGCGTTCGCGAAAATCGTCGACGATCTGCGGCGGTCGCCGGCTCCGCTCGTCGACGGGGAGGATGCCGCACTCGAGGTAACGGCCTTAGGAAGACGCATTCTCGCCGGCGACGGCGACTGGATCGACGCCGCACCGCCGGATCGGTGGATCGGTGGAGTGCATCTCAACGGGAGCGACGCGCCGCGCTGGGATGACGACGCAAACCGATTTCGTTAGTCGGAACAGGCACCGCGGGGCGCTCGCCGAAAGAACCAGACCCTATGTCGCAAGACGAGCTGCATATCGATCTGAAAACCGAAGACGGCGGCGAGCTTTTGATCTTCAAGCTGCGCGGAAGTTTGGATCTCGCAACCTCGCCGACCGTACGCGCGGCCCTCATGGAGGGGACCGAAAAAGGCAAGCGGGACCTCGTCGTCGATCTGACGCAGCTCGAATTTCTCGATTCGACGGGGCTCGGCGCGCTCATCGGCGCGCATCGGCGGGCAACCGAGCACGGCGGCACGTTCCGGCTCATCGTGAGCGATGGTCCGATTGCCCGCCTGCTCAATATCACGGGCCTCATCCGCGTATTCGCCGTCTATCACACGCTCGACGACGCCCGCAAAAACCAATCGCGGCTCCCCGCTTCGATTTAGCCGTAAGCTTCGTCGAGGAGCTCGACGATGTGAGCGACGCGCGCGTCGTAACCGGCGTCGTGCAAGCCGGCCGCTACCTGCATGGCGCATCCTGGGTTTGCCGTCGCGACGATCGTCGCACCGGTCCGCGTGACGTTTTCCACTTTGCGGCGCTGCAGGCGCGACGCCATCTCGGGCTGGGTGAGGTTGTAAACGCCGGCGCTTCCGCAACACACCGCGCTTTCGTTCATTTCGATCAAGCGCAGCCCCGGAATAGATTGTAGGAGGCGCCGGGGGGCAGCGCTCACCCGCTGGGCGTGCACGAGATGACACGGCTCCTGGTACGTGACGCGAGCGTCGATCGGACGTGAGGGCTCTCCGAGCGGCATCGCGTCGAGCACTTCGGTAACGTCGCGGACGCGGCTCGAGAACGCGGCCGCGCGTTGGGCCCACTCCGCATCGCCGTCAAAAAGTTCGGCGTACTCTTTGAGCGCGCTTCCGCACCCGGCGGCGTTCACGACGTAGACGTCGGCACCGCTGCGTTCGAACGCAACGATATTGCGCTTGGCAAACTCGCGTCCTAGTGCCATGTCGCCGGCGTGTATCGCGATCGCGCCGCAACAGCCCTGATCGCTCGGAACGATCGTCGATAAACCGCTGCGCACGAGCATGCGCATCGTGGCCTCGTGTACGCGCGCGAACGCGACCTGCATGATGCAACCCGCGTGGAGAAAGGCGAGCCCGGCCGGCCGTTTCGCTTCGACGCGCTGACCGCGCGGCACGAAGAAGGCGCCGGGGATTTTCGGAGCGAGCTTGGCTTGCCGCCCCATGCCGGCGACGCCGGCGAGTGCCGTCAATCCGGTCTGCTGCGCGAAACGCAGCACGGCGGCGGCGGCGCGCATGACGTCGAGGTGCGCGAAGAGCGTGCGCAAGACGAATCCGCGCACGGCACGCTGCATTCCCGTTTCGGAGCCGGCGCGCGCGCGCTGAATTTGCGTGCGTGCCGTTTCGACCAGTTGCCCGTACCGCACGCCTGACGGACAGACCGCTTCGCACGCCCGGCAATCCAAGCACTGCGACATCTGTTCCACGAAACCGGGCGAAAGCAGATCGATCCGCTCCTCGGCAACCGCTTTCACGAGCCCGATTCTTCCGCGCGGTCCCGACGTCTCGGTCATCGTCTCTAAATACGTCGGGCAGGTCGGCAGGCAGAAGCCGCAGCGGATGCACTGATTGAAGATCGAGGCTTTCGGCTGGTCCTCGCCGGTAAAGCCCGGATGAACGGTCAAACTTGCGCCGCTTTCCGCGCGACGCCGTCCTCCAGGGCCGCCGCAGCGACTGCCTTACCCACGGCATCGCAGACGCGCGGATCGAAGATGCTCGGAACGATGTATTCCGCGCAGCGCTCGTCTTCGCCGACGATTCCCGCGATCGCAAACGCGGCGGCGCGCTTCATGCCTTCAGTGATCCGCCGCGCGCGCACGTCGAGCGCGCCGCGAAAGATGCCGGGGAAAGCGAGCAAGTTGTTGACCTGATTCGGAAAGTCGGAACGCCCGGTGGCGACGACCGCGGCGTACGGAGCGGCGGCATCCGGCATGATTTCCGGAATCGGGTTGGCCATCGCAAAGATAATGGGATTGCGCGCCATGCGCGCGACGTCTTCGGGTTGAAGAATCCCAGGCGCGGAGACGCCGATGAAGACGTCGGCGCCGACGAGAACGTCGGCGAGCGAGCCGCGGCGATTTTCGCGGTTGCAGTTTTCGGCCAGCCAGCGTTTGTAGGGGCTATCGTAGCGCAATTCGCGCGACAGCGCGCCGCTGCGATCGACCGGGATCACGTCGCGAACGCCGGCGTCGAGCAGCATCTTGATCGTGGCTGTGCCGGCGGCGCCGCTCCCGGAAATCACAACCTGCACGTCCTCTAAGCGCTTGCCGACGACCCGCACCGCGTTGATCAGCGCGGCTACGATGACGACGGCGGTGCCGTGCTGATCGTCGTGCATGACCGGAATATCGAGCGCTTCGATGAGGCGCTCTTCGATTTCGAAGCAACGCGGCGCGCTGATGTCTTCCAGATTGATTCCGCCGAACACCGGAGCGATGCGCACGATGGTTTCGACGATCTCGTCGACGTCTTTGGTGTCGAGGCAGACCGGGAAGGCGTCGATGTCGCCGAACTGACGAAAGAGCATCGCTTTGCCTTCCATAACCGGCAGCGCGCCCAGCGGACCGATGTCGCCCAAACCCAGCACGGCACTTCCATCGCTGACGACCGCCACGGTGTTGCGTTTAACCGTTAGTTGAAACGCCTTACCCGGATCGGCGGCGATCGCCATGGAAACGCGGGCGACGCCCGGAGTGTAGACGATCGAGAGATCCTGGCGGTTCTTGACCGGAACCTTGGGCGTGACGCGAATTTTGCCGCCGAGATGTGCGAGAAACGTAGAGTCGGAGGCGCTGACGATTCGCGCTCCGTCGATGGCTTCTATCGCGGCACGAACGTCGTCGGCGACGGCGTCGGACGAGACGCCGATCGTGACGTCGCGCACGACGCGTTCTTTGTTGGCCGAGTGCATGTCGAGTGCGCTGATCGTTCCACCCGCGTCGTGAATGGCGTTCGTCAGGACGGCGAAGCTGCCCGTGGTGTTGGGCATATCGACGCGCATGATGAGGGTGAAGCTGATGGGCGAATGCGGCACGCGTTACACGGCTTTCATCGGGCGGTAGTGCGGCTCCCACATGGCGGCCCGCACGGCGGCTTCGGGATCGGGCGGAGAAACGCGGGCCAAACCTTCGCGCATCGCTTGCTCGACGACCGATACGGCGACCCGCACCGAAACCTCACGCACGCCGGCGATCGAAGGAAGAATCGACGCACCCAACTCCCAGGGATTGACCATCGCGGCGATAGCGTTTGCGGCTGCCATGAACATTCCGTCGCTGAGCAGGCGCGCGCGCGCGACGATCGTTCCCAAACCCAAACCCGGGAAGAGCATCGCATTATTCGATTGCCCGATCGCGTACGTAACGCCGTTATAAATGACCGGCGCGAACGGACTGCCCGTCGCGACCAGCGCCCGCCCCTCGGTCCACGCGACGATATCTGCCGGCTCCGCTTCGGCCAATGCGGTCGGATTCGAGAGCGGAAGAATGACGGGCCGCGGCACGCTGTCGGCCATCTCCCGCACGACGGTTTCGGTAAAAGCGCCGGTGACGCCGGACGACCCGATGAGAATCGTCGGAGCGACGCGGCGCACGACCTCGTGCAGCGCGATGCCGCGTTCCGCGTCGCGTTCCCAGCCCGCGACTTCGCCGGCGGGCCGCGCGTACGATCGTTGAAATCCAGGGAGATCCGGCATATCGGCGACGACCAAACCGTGACGGTCGACGCACCAGAACTGGCGGACGGCGTCATCGCGCGCCGCACCGTCGGCCACCATTGCGTTGACGATCAAATCGGCAATGCCGCAGCCGGCCGTACCGGCGCCGAAAATGACGATTTTCTGATCGCGGAGCCGTCCGCGCGTGACTTTAAGCGCGCTCGTCACCGCCGCCAGAACCGTTCCCGCCGTTCCCTGAATGTCGTCGTTGAACGTGCAGATCGAGGAGCGGTAACGGTCGAGAATCCAACGCGCGTTGGGCGCACCGAGATCTTCCCAGTGCAGCAAAGCGTTGGGATAGAGGCGTAATACCGTCGAGATGTAGCGATCGATAAACGCGCGATAGGCGTCGCCGCGCACGCGCGGATGACGGTATCCGAGATACAACGGATCGTCGAGCAGCGACTGGCGGTCGGTGCCGACGTCGAGCACGACCGGAATCGCACGTGCCGGATCGATGCCGCCCGCCGCCGTGTAGACGGCGAGCTTCCCGACGCAAATATCGATGCCGCCGACGCCCCAATCGCCGATCCCGAGAATCGCTTCGGCATCGGTCGCGACGACGAGATCGATCGCCGCGTCTCCGCCGGGATCGGCATTGTGAAAGGCGGCCTCGATTTCGTCTTGACGATCGATCGAGAGAAAGATACCGTGCGGCCTGCGGAACTGCCGGCTGTATTGCTGAATCGCCAGCCCGACGGTCGGCGTGTAGATCACCGGCAGCGTTTCGACGATATGCGACGCTACCAAGTGGAAGAAGAGCGTTTCGTTCCGATCGCGCACGCCGGTAAGGAAGCGATAGCGGCCGAGATTGTCGAGCTTCTCCAGGATTTCGTAGGCGCGTTCGGCTTGCTGTTCGATCGTGAGCACTGCCGGCGGCAACAAGCCGACGAGGCCGAGTTCCCGTCGCTCCTGCGCGGTGAATGCGGTGCCTTTGTTGATCTGCGGGATTCGCAGGACGTCGAATCCCCGTGCCGAGACTTCGAACGAGCCGTCGTCGCGGGCGCGGTAAAAGTTGGCCTTGGTTCGAGCGCCGGGGAGTACCATCGCGGTTTGACTTCGGCGGTCCTCAGACGTTTCCGGTAGACTCACGGCCGGGCATGGACGTACGTTGTCAGGCGCGAACAACCAGCCGTTGCGCTTTAGGAGGACCCTCCTTGGCTCCCGTCACCGCCTCGTATCAGCTTACAACCGAGCATAAGCTCAAGCATTTCGTCGTCGAGGTGCTCGAGCGATCGGGCGTTGCGCGAGCTCAAGCCGAGGTCGTGGCCGACGTTTTGGTCGAGGCCGACATGCGCGGCATCGAGTCGCACGGCGTTGCGCGCTTGGAATCGTATTACGTCGGGCGAATTCGCAGCGGTCACCTCAAGCCGCGTCCCAACTACCACGTCGTGCGCGAGACGCCGACCTCGATCGTCTACGACGCCGACAACGGGTTGGGCCATCCGGTTTCAAAGATGGCGATGGAGGCAGTGATCGCCAAAGCGAGCGAATTCGGCGCGGCTTTCGGAGCGGTGCGCAACTCGAATCACTACGGCATCGCCGGCTACTACGCCATGATGGCGCTCGAGCACGACATGATCGGGATGTCGTCGACGAACTCGGTCAAATACGCCGCCGCCACGTTCGGTCGCGAAGTCGTACTCGGCACCAATCCGTTCGCCTTCGCCGTACCGGCCGGCAACGAGCCGGCGTTCGTGCTCGATTTCGCGACGACGACGGTGCCGAAGGGCAAGCTCGAAGTGCATAAGCGCAAGAAAAAGAAGCTCGAGTCCGGCTGGGCGATCGATGCCGACGGAAACATGACGTACGATCCAGACGAAGCGTTGCGCGGCGCGCTGCTGCCGCTCGGCGGCTTCGGAACGGAGGGCGGCGGGCACAAGGGTTTCGGCATGGGTCTGCTCGCCGATATTCTTTGCGGCGTCCTGTCGGGCGGCTGCTTCGGGCCGACCCTTCCCTTTGCCGATCAAACGAAGGAAGGCGCGATCTCGCACTGGTTCGGCGCGTTTCGGATCGACGCGTTTCGCGACGTCGACGAGTTCAAAGCGGACGTGGACGTGGAGCTGCGCTACTTTAAGGAAAGCTCCGCGGCGCGCGGCGCTCAGCGCATCATGGTTGCCGGCGAGCCCGAAATCCTGAAAGCCGCGTACCACCGCCAATACGGCATACCGGTGCACGCCAAGGTGTGGGACGGACTGCAGCGGCTCTCTTCGGAACTCGACGTTCCGTTCGATCTCGCGCGCTGAACTAGACGGCTTTTATCGTCGCTTCTGCCGGGATAAGTCCCAGCTCGACGCACAGTTCGCGCTCTTTGCGCAGTTCTTCCATCGTCGCCGCGATCATCTTGCGGGCAAAATCGTCGACGTCGAGTCCCTCAACGACGCGCGAGATCCCCTGTTCGGTGCGCGAGGGGAACGAAAAGATCAATCCGGGATCGACGCCGTATTCGCCGTTGGAATAGCGGCCGACCGAATAGTACTCGCCCGGCGGCGTGTCGTGCACCAAACGGTAGACGCCCGTGACCGTCGCGTGCGCGGCCGATGCAGCCGACGATGCGAGCCGGGCTTGGATGACTTGGGTGCCGCGGTTCTGCACCGTCGAGATGAACTTTCCGTGCAGCCACTCGTGGTCGCCGATCACCTCGTGCGCCGGTTTGCCGCTAATCTTTGCGTGTTTGAAATCCGGGAACTGCGTGGCTGAGTGATTACCCCAGATGATCATCTGGGAAATCTCGCTGACGTCGACGCCGGCCTTCTTGGCAAGCTGCGTTCGGGCGCGCAGCTCGTCGAGCGTCGTCATTGCAAAAAAACGATCTTTGGGAACGCTGGGCGCGTTATTCATCGCGATGAGGCAGTTCGTGTTGGCGGGATTTCCGACGACGAAAACGCGCACGTCGTCGGCCGCGTTGGCTTCGATCGCGCGTCCTTGCTCGGTGAAGATTTTGCCGTTGACGCGGAGCAAATCGGAGCGCTGCATATCGCCCTTGCGTGGAACCGCGCCGACGAGAATAGCCCAGTCGACGTCGCGCATCATCGCGTCGGCGTTGGAACCGTACTGCACGCTCTTGAGCAGCGGAAACGCGCAATCTTCGAGTTCCATCAGCGTCCCGCGGAGCGTCCCCAGCGCCTGTTCGATCTCGAGCAAATGGAGCTCCAGCTCCGTTTGCGGACCGAACATTTCGCCGTTGGCGATGCGGAATATCAGCTGATATCCGATCTGCCCGGCGGCGCCGGTGACCGCTACCTTAATCCGTTTTTTCACTCTGCCTCCCCAGAAACTCTGACCCGAATCTTCATCGGGGGTTCACCCGCGAGCCAGGAATTCCGTTCGGGCGCGCCCCATAAACTACCCATGACCCCCAACCCGGGCGAACCCGGCCTGGATCTCGTCCACGTCAGCGTCGCCTCAGCTGCAGGCGCGTATACGGTGGGAAACTCCTCGTTCTTTCGCTACATCGTGCGCATGGCCGAGCTCGGTCTGCCGCTTTCACGCGCCGATCAGGAGGCCGCCAACGTGCTGGCCGCGATTCCGCATGCGTTCGAGCCTGACGAAGAGCTTGCGCTGCAATCCGGCCGGGGCTGGCGTGTGGTTCCCGCACAGGGGGATCTCGATTGGCCGGTGCTCGAGGCGACGCCGGAGCGCTTGCATAGTGCGTTCGAGCGGGCGCGCAACATCCTGTGGACCAATGCCGCGCGTTTCCACGTCAGCGCCGGCGAGATGACGGCGATAGAAGAAGAACTGGACGCCGTCTACGGCGTGCTGATGCGCGCCGAAGCCGCCGGCGTAGCAGTCAACGTTTCGTACGTGGCCTGACCCTATTCACAAGAATAGTGAGATAAGGTTCCCTTAAAGGGCGAGGCGAGCTCTCTGGCGATAACCTTCTTTTAGAGAAGGTTTAGAGAAGGAGAAACCGGAGAGAATGCGCTTTTTTCGATCGCTCCCCGCGGCGCTTTTGATCGCTGCGCTATTGCCATTTCACGCCGTCGCCGGCACGACCGGCGGTATCGTCGGGCGGGTCGTGGATTCGGCCACGCAGGCACCGGTCGCCGGCGTAACGGTGACCGCCAACGCGCCGACGCAGACGGCGACGTCCGTCACGGATGCCGGCGGTTCGTATCGGTTTCTCTCCCTCGAGCCGGACACGTACACGCTCTCGTTTACGAAGGACGGCTACGAGCCGCAATCGATTCCCGGCGAATCGGTATATTCGGACGTCACGTTAACGGTGAACGCGCAGATCGTCAAGGCGCTCAAGACGATCGCGCACGTCACGTCGCAAGCGGCGAACAATCTCGTCAAATCGGGTCAAACCAGCGATCTCTACTCGGTCAACGCGGCCGGTCAGGCTGCAGCGCAGGGGCTCGTCGGCCCGGGAACGCTCAACAACGCGTACGGTGCGATCGCCTCGGTTCCGGGCGTCAACTTGAGTCAGGGCGAGTCGGGATGGTGGCAAGAGCTGCACATTCGCGGCGGCGACATCGATCAAGTGGGTTTCGAACTCGACGGCATCCCGGTGAACCGCGTCTACGATAACGCTCCCGAAACGATGCTTTCGAGCCTCGGCAGCCAGGAAGTGCAAGTCTACACCGGCGGCGTGCCGGCCGGATCCGACGCGCAGGGCATCTCGGGCTACGTCAATCAAGTCATTAAGACCGGCACCTATCCCGGATACGCGACCGGTTCGCTTGCCGCGGGGTATCCGGCTTTCTACCATCAAGCGTCGGTCGAGGTCGGCGGCTCGACGCCGGATCGGCTCTTCAGCTACTACGCCGGTTTCGGCGGAAGCAACCAAGATTTCCGTTATATCGACAACAATAACGGCGCGAGCATACCGAACACGTTCTTCTATCCGGTCAGCGCCGCCCCGGGCTATACCTGCGGTCTGACGAGCTGCACGTCCGAACCGTACAGCAACGGCGTCGTCTATACGGGCGCGCCCTCTCCGGTGTTGTTCACCAGCGGCTTGGCGTTCGGGTTGAACCATCAATCGCTGCGCGACAACATCATCAACCTGCATTTCGGCGTTCCCCACAAACACAGTTCGTTGCGCGACGACGCGCAGTTGTTCTGGATGACGAGCGAAAATTTCAACGACTACTTCAGTTCACAGAACGACTTCGGCCACAACGTGATCGACGCATTGTTCGGTCCGCTGGTGTGGGACGATACCTACGGTTATCGCGGAGCGCCGATGAAGCCGTTCGACCCCACCGCAGAATATAAGTATTTCTTCCCGCAGAGCCAGCCGCACCAATGGCAGGGAGCGCTGCCGCTGTCGATTCGCGATCCCAACGAAAACGGCGTTTCGGTGAGCAAGGCGCAATATCAGCACGTCTTCTCGCCGAGCGAGTACCTGCGCGTCTACGGCTACGCTCTCTACTCGACGTGGTTCATCAACGGGTATAACTCGACCGCGCAGCCGTACTACGGCTGGGAACTGCCGTACTTCTTACCGGACCACGTGTACGGGTTCAATGCCAGCTACGAGAACCAGCTGAGCAGTCAACACCTGTTCACGGCAACCGCTGCCTACACGCACTCGAAGATGGAGCGGCTGGATATTAGCTTCTTCCCGACGGCTTGGAATATGACGAGCTTCGTCGGAAAGAACCTCGAATGTTACGATCCGACGACGGGTGACCGCGAAGGCTGCTATTCGCAAACCCAGGGAACGACCAGTTACGACAGCAGCGGCAATCCGTTGGCCACCCCGCCGATCGGTTATAAGTGCACCGGACCGACGCCGCCGCCCGCGTGCGCCGAAAACGCGCAGTGGCTGGTGACGAACACGTCTTTTCCGAAGAACGCGCTCAACCGGATGCAGACCGGATTTTACGGCTATTCGATCGGGGACCAGTGGCGTCCCGACGACAAGCTCAACGTAAATCTCGGCATGCGTTTGGAAGATTTCCAGTTCATCTTTGCCGACACGAGCCCGTACGATCCGGCGCGGCAGTTTTGGTTTTCGCAGTACAACCAGGAGTATTGCTTCGGCATCGGCCTTAACAGTAACAAGCCCGTCATTCGCACCAACGGCGGATTAGGCACGTGCCCGACCGGTACGAATCCGCTGGCCATCCAGCCGCAGGACCCCACCGGAACGAAGGCGTCGGTGTACGGCCCGCTCGTCAACGAAAGCGGTGGAGGCTATACGGTGGCGCGCTTCGAGCCGCGGCTCGGCGTCACGTACACCGTCGATCCGACGAGCGTCGTGCGTGCGTCCTTCGGCATCTACGCGCGCCCGCCGAACGCATCGTGGGTGCAGTACAACGTCCTCCAGCAGGATCTGCCGACCTACCTCGGCGCGCATTTCTACGGCTACGGGTTTAACACGCCCGAGCACATCATCCGGCCGGATACGTCCTACAACTACGACATGTCGTGGGAGCACCGGTTCAAGGGAAGCGATTGGAGCTTTAAGCTCAGCCCGTTCTATCGCAGCACCCGCGATCAGCTGCAGAATTTCTTCATCGATCCGCAAGGCGGCCTGGAATCCGGTCTCAACGTCGGCAATCAGGTTACCGACGGCGTGGAGTTCGCGCTGCAAAAGGGCGACTTCAACCGCGACGGCCTAAGCGGACAACTGGCGTTCACGTACACGCATAGTCAGATCCGCTACCAAAACTTCAGCAATACGTCGCAAAACGTCATCAACCAGCTCAACAACTACATCCAGTCGTACAACGCGTATACGAAGGCGTGCGCCAAAGGCGGCTCGTTCTACGGCCAGTCTCAGTATGGCCAGGCGCTCTGCGGTACGACGTCGACCGGTGCTACGGCCGCACCCTGCTATAAGTACATCCCAACGTCGGGATCGGCAGGGTCTCCGTCGCCCTGTGCCGCCGCCGGCGTCGTGAGCAATCCGTATTGGAACGCGCCCGCGCAAGGGCTGATGAATCCGTCCGCCTGGTATACCACCTACGACATCATCCCGGGACCGGTGTCGGCCGAGAACGGTTACGCCGTACCCTACGTGACGTCGATGATCCTCAACTACAAGCATCAGCGCTTCTCGATTACGAATTCGTGGAGCTTCTCGTCGGGCGCTTCGTACGGCGCACCGGCAGCGTGGCCGGGATACACGCCGGATCTGTGTCACGCACCCGCCGCGG
This sequence comes from Vulcanimicrobiota bacterium, assembly GCA_019236975.1. Taxonomy (GTDB): domain Bacteria; phylum Vulcanimicrobiota; class Vulcanimicrobiia; order Vulcanimicrobiales; family Vulcanimicrobiaceae; genus JAFAHZ01. Next base: position 21,460 of record JAFAHZ010000066.1, read on the forward strand.
GGTGGGTCGGAAAACACGCGCTCGCGGCCGACCCGGCCAACTGCACCGGCCAGATCTTCATTCCCGATTCGTTCACCGGTACGTTCGACAACCTTGGAACGTTCCAAGAGCCGTGGCGCCTGCAGATGGGCATCGCCCTGCAGTACGACGTCAGTCCGAAGATTACGGCCCGGATGAACTTCACGAATATTCTGGATATCTGCGGGCAGCACGCTTACGCATGGAGCAATCCGAACGTCTGCGTGTACTCGGCGCCGCCTACCGGATTCTTCTATCCGGCCGGCAACTTCTATCCGAATCACAACTCGGCGGTGCCCCCCGCGCAGATGCAGTATCCCTACGACTTCTTTTTCAACGGCAACAACACCGGATTTCTCGGCGTCACCCAGCCGCTGCAGATTACGGGATCGCTTCAGATCAAGCTGTAGCGGTTATCATCGATTGGGGTTGACGAGCGACGTGAGAACGTGGTCTCGCCAATCCCCGGCGATGAAGAGGTAGTCGCGCGCGACTCCTTCGATGGTAAAACCAAGTCGCCGCAGTAGCGCCGCGCTGCGCTGGTTGTGCGGCATGTACGCGGCCATGATGCGATGCAGCGCGAGGGTTTCGAACGCGAAATCGATTCCCGCGCGGACGGCCTCGGACATGTAGCCCTGCCCCTGCATCCGCCGATCCAGTTTATAGCCCATCGTGCACGCTTCGAAAACGCCGTGGATAACGTTGGTGAAGTTGATCCATCCCCAAATGGGTGAGTCGGCCGTGGGGGACGCGGGAAGCAGCGCAAACGAGAAAGCCGTTCCCGTTCGCGCGTCGGCGACGGCGCGTTCGCGCAAGACGCGCAGTACCGTAGCGTCGGCAGAGTTCGAGGGCACGACGGGCTCCCAGGGTGCCAAGAATTCTGCGTTCTCCCTGTTGAAGCGGGCGCACTGATCGGCGCGTTCGGGTCCGGCGATTTCCAGCGTGAGACGCGGCGTATGCAGCACCGGCAGGGACTCGTTCACTATGCCGGGCGTCCGGGCTCCTTGAGCTGCGTCAACAAGCGCACGAGCTGCGGCTGGTCGGGATTGATGAGCTTGGCGCGATACGCGTACTCCGCGGCGTGTTTGATGTCGCCGCCTTCGTAGGCGGCTTCCGCCAAGCGTTCCAGCACTAACGCGAAACGATTCTCGAGCGTGGCGACCTGCGAGGAAAACCACGGTTCTGGAGGATCGTCTTCGAGGAGGCGTCCGGCGTAAATCTTTTCGGCGGCTTCGTAGTGCGTCGCGGCATCGGCCAAGTCGCGCCGTTCGTAAGCGGAGTCGCCGGCCATCGCATACGCGGTGAAACGGCCGACGTCGGTCACGACGTTGGAGAGATCGATGACGATCGCGTTCTCCGACGCGCGGAAATAGCGCTCGACGCGGGCGTAGCCGACCGCGCCGGCAATAGCCTTGCGAATGTTGCTGCACGCCGTGCGAACGCTTTGCATGGCTAACTGCCGGTTCGCACCCGCCCAAAAAATCGAGGCGAGTTCCGTGCGCGTGGCGGTGGCGCCCGGCCGAAGAAGAAGGTATTTGACGATTTGCTGGTCCCGCCGGCGCACCCAATCGACGCTGCGGCCGCCGATCGCGACGCTAAAACGGCCGAGCATGCGTACGACCATCGGCACGGACGTGTCGACGCCCTTTGTCGGCACCGCGCGCGCCTGCTGGATGGCGCGCAGCGGGCGAACGCCGGTTCCGTCGTTGAGAACGAACAGACCTTGCGCTTCCAAACGCCGCAGCGCTTCGGGATCGTTCACGCCGATGCCGTTGATGAGGCTCATGATGAGCGCGCGGTCTTCGTCGGAGGCACGCTGCGCGTTCTCGGTAACGAAATCGAGGAACACTTCGCCGTAGGCGTTGCGCCAATGCTCGTACGCATCGTGCAGCGACCGCTCGTCTTCGGCTGCCGAGCGAATCGCCCCGCTAACGACGATCGGCCATCCGTCGCTCTCTTCGAGCAGCCGCGCGATGTCCGCGTGACTGTACGAAACACCGCAGGCGTCGGCGAAGAAAGCGATTTCGTTGCGGTCGAACGCCAGCCGCCGAGCGTCGCATAACGCGCCGGTTCCGCGCGACACCCAGCGACTCGCCTGCACCGCGTCGCGCGACCGCGCCGTATACACCAGCGAAACGCCCTCCGGCAGATTTTCCACCAGCCGCAGGAGCATCTCCACGGTTTCGGGCGCTCCGTTACCCACGTCGTCGATGGCCAGCTCGAACGGCTGCGCTGCGGCGATCTGGCGGAGCGCGACGAGGAGCTCGATGTACGTTGCGGGCGGCTTGCGCAGGCCGAGCCCCGCCGCAGCGGCGGCCAGGAACGCGTCGACCGTCGCATTGAGCTCCACTGCGACGTAGGCGCCAGGCGTCTGCGAATTTTCGAGATACTGAAGAAGAAGGGTCGTTTTGCCCATCCCGGGCGGCGCGACGACGACGCGCAGTGGGAGTCCCGCCTGTGCCGAAAGCCAGCGTTCTAAGCGGGCTCGGCGAAGCGTTTTTGGAGCGAGCCTGGCGGACGCCCGGGCGAGTAGCATACGTTGACGGTCATTTCAGGCGGGCCCGCGCCGCGGACCTGCCCCAATCCCGTTCAGAAACGATTAAACCGAGCCCGAGGCACGCCGAAGAACAGAATAATGATCGCCGTCGTGCTGCTGGGAGCGCTGGCAATGAGTGCGACGCCCGGCACTGCGCCGCCGCCGCGGCGCGCCGTCTTTCCGCCGACCCGGTCGGGCGTGCACCTCAATCTGGTGTTCAACTACGCCGTGCCGGATCTCCGGCGCGAGATCGGCGTCGTGGACGTCGTGTGGGGTTCGCGGTCGCCGCTGCCGCGCCAAGTCTTCAATCAGTTTTATACACCGTTCGAGCGGGACGGCCCGTATGCGGGCACGCACCGTTTGGCGTGGTTCGAGCGCTACCATCCGGATTGGATCGAATATCGCTGCGATCGCAAGACGCCGGCATGGGAGTTCGGGGACCGTTCCGACGTGCCGATCGATATCGCCGATCCCGCCGTGTTGCAATACCAGCGCTCCGGCGCGGTCGATCCCGCGTTTGCGGCGGGCTATCGCAGCATCGATTTCGATAACCTGAGTCTCGGAAACTACGCGTTGCGGTGCGGCCACTATACGACGTCGAAGACGTGGGTCGCGCAATATTCCGGCCAGTGGAGCGATGCGCACTATCGCGCCGACGTGCTCGCGTGGGCGCAATCGACGTACGCCTACATCCACGCGTATTCGGCGACGGCGACGATGGCGATCAACTACTCGATTCAGCCGCAGTTCGGCTTGCGCGAGAACTACGCGCTGATGACGAGCACGGACGAAGTGCTCGACGAGCGCGGCTTCACGAACTGGGGCAGCCGCAGCGACAACGCGATCGTGGGATTGGAGTGGCGCCAAATCGTGGCGATGATTGCCGCGCTGCAGCGCAACGGCACCTGCTACATGGAAAACGGAGAAGAGCCGGGTCCCTCGCAGAAGATTTCGCAAGCCGAGCGGCTGTGGGTCGTTGCTAACTACCTGCTCACGCGCGACGACTGCACGTACGTATGGATGAGCGGCTTCACGGCTTCGGGCGCACAAGAGTACGGCACCATGTGGCTTTATCCCGAGTACGATTTGCGGATCGGCGCGCCGCTGGGTTCGATGACGGCAGAAGGGCGCGGATGGCACCGCGCGTACAGCAACGGCCTCGCGCTCGTCAACCCGACGACGACTTCGGCCGCATTCGCGCTAAAGGGAACGTACCGCGACGAAAATGGGACGCGTTACTCCGGTCGCATCGTGCTGCCGGCGGCTAGCGGCGAGGTGTTGCTCGGCCCGGTCCATTAGG
>JAFAHZ010000262.1 GCA_019236975.1 Vulcanimicrobiota bacterium
TGTCACCTACAATGGAGGACCATCACCAGTGACACGACTACCGAAACGGCACGTCGTCATCGCTCTGATGCTGCTCGTTGCGTTCGTCTGCCAGGGAACATGGGCACTGGCGGGCACCACGGGCGGCCTCAGCGGCGTTGTCGTCGACGCCGACACCTCGGCGCCGGTCGCGGGAGCGACGATCACGGTCTCTGCACCGTCTCAAAGCTCTACGGGTACGACCGATGCCAGCGGCCGGTTTACGTTTCTGACCTTAGCGCCGGATACGTACACCGTGACCGTCAATAAGAGTGGCTACCAGGCGGTAAGCGAACCCGGTCAAATCGTCTTCGCCGATACGGTGCAGACGGTCACGGTGCGGCTGACCAAAGCCCTCAAAACGATCGCGCGCGTAACCGCACTCGGTGCGGGTGCGATCGTCAAATCCGGTACGACGGCCGACGTCTACTCCGTCAACGCAGCGAGCCAGGCAGCAGCCGGCGCGCTCGGCGGCGGCGGTAGCCTCAACTCCGCGTACTCCGCGATCGCGACCGTTCCGGGCGCGTACGTCATCCCGAACCAGACCGGCTATTTCCAGACGGTCTCGATTCGCGGCGGCGACTACGACCAAGTCGGTTACGAGTTCGACGGCGTACCGGTGAACCGTTCGTTCGATAACTATCCTTCGAGCTCGGCATCGTCGCTGGGCAACGCGGAAGTCCAGGTCTATACGGGCGCCAATCCGGCGAACTCGGAAGGCCAGGGCCTCGCGGGCTACATCAACCAAGTCATCAAGACCGGTACCTATCCGGGTTACGCGGAAGCGAATCTCGGAATCGGTACGCCGACGTTCTACCATCAGGCGTCGGTGCAGGTCGGCGGTGCAACTCCCGATCGTAACCTGTCATACTACGTCGGTCTGGGCGGATACAATCAAGACTTCCGCTACATCGACAACAGCAACGGCAGCCAGTACGACCAATGGCAGGGTGCGCCGCTGGCGCAGTTGCCCTTCGAGAAATACTGCGCCTCGGCAACTCAGACCGGGTGTGTGATTCCCGCAGGGAACCAGTTCGCGAAGTACGGCGGCCAATGCGTACCGAACGGCGTTGCCGGCTCGCCGAACCAGTTCAAGACTGGCACGGGCGTCTCCGACTTCGTTAACTGCTACGCGTCAGGCGTGGGCCCCGGCGGCTTCGCGCTCGGCGCGCTTAACTACGGACTCCTTGCCTCGGTGACGCAGCGCGACACCGTCGGCAACGTCCACATCGGCATCCCGCACAAGAACGATGCCGGCAAAGACGACGTGCAGTTGCTCTTCGACAGCAGCTATTTGCTCAATAGCTACTACTTCTCGACCAACGACATCGTCTCGCCCGGCTACCTCGGCTACGGCAACTGCACCGGTCTGTCCGGTGCGGCTTGCGCCAACGCCGTTGGACTGGGAACGCCGGTGTACTTCCCGCAGTATCAGCTGACGTGCGGACCGCTGGTCGGACATACGTTCACGGCAGCCGGTCTCAACGCGCAGCACGGCTGCGTTCAGGTCAGCAACTATCCCAGCTCGACCGTTCCGGGCTTCACGCCGATTCAACCGGCTCAGCGCGATACGGGCGAGAACAACCAGGACATCTTCAAGCTGCAGTACACGCGGAACTTCGGTTCCACGTCGTTCCTGCGTTTGTACGGCTACACGTACTACAGCAGCTGGATTCTCTGGGGTCCGCAATGCGCGTACGCCAACTACGTCTGTCCGACGTCGCCGGACTACGAGCTGAGCGCGCATACCCGCGGCGTCTCGGCGAACTACCAGAACCAGTTCAACGCGCAAAACCTGTTCGGCGCTCAAGTCTCGTACACGACGGCGAACACCATCCGCGACAACAACACGCAGATGTTCAACTTCACAACGGGCCGTCAGTTCGCCGCAGTAGCAGTGAACGCCAACGATCCGCTCAGTGGGTACTGCTTCTCCGGATCCGGAGTTGCGGGAACGCCGTCGGCGTGCTATGCAGGCGCTGCACAGAGTGCAACGTGGGGCAATATCAACACGGGAACCGTTGGAGCGCTGCCGACGAGCTGCGCAATCCCCAAGGATCCCAAAGCCGGCACGGGCTGTGCCTACCTACTGGCCGAGAACAGTCTGTGGGCGACGTACAACAGCATCGTTCCGCAGTTCTTCTCGTCGTCGCTGACCGACGAGTTCCGTCCCAGCGACCGGTGGCTGTTCAACCTGGGCGTGCGTCTCGACGACTTCACGTTCCTCGGCATGAACACTGGGGCGCAAGCCGGCGGTCTGCCGGGCGGCAACCCGAACTACGGTGCCGTGCGCAACTTCTGGTACAAGGAGTATAACCTCAACAACTGCATTAGCGCGAACGGCGTGATCGCACCGCGTAAGACGCCTGGAGCGCCGTGTCCGACCGGATTCTCTCCGGCAGCGCTCAACAACGTCGCGCAGCAGAACTTCAACTACCAGATCTACCAGCCGCGCATCGCGGGCACGTACACGGTCAATCCGGATAACGTGATCCGCTTCTCGTTCGGCCGGTACGTTCAAGCGCCGAACTCGGCGTTCGAGCAGTATAACCAGCTCAACGAAGACCTGCCCAACGCTCTGTTAGGCCCGATCTTCTACCCGTACGGCCGCAGCTCACCGGGTCTCGCCGTCTATCCGGCGACCTCGCTGAACTATGACGTTTCGTGGGAGAGCCACCTCAAGGGCACGGATTGGTCCTTCAAGCTGACGCCGTTCTTGCGTCAAACGCAGGGACAGATTCAGCAGTTCTTCATCAACCAGCCGACGAGCTTCGTTTCCGGCCTCAACTCCGGAAGCCAACGCAGCCAAGGCCTTGAAATGCAAGTGCAGAAGGGCGACTTCTCGCGCAACGGCATCTCGGGACTCGTCTCGTTTGCGTACACGAACTCGTACATCAAGTACGGAACGCTGACCAACGGCACGAACGTCATTACGCCTGCCAACGCATTTATCGCCAACTACAACGCCTACACTCGGGCGTGTTCGGTTGGCGGCAGCCTGCGCGGACAGACGCAATATGGAACGTCGGTTTGCGGCAGCACCAGCACGGGCGCGGTAGCCGCTCCTTGCTTCACTTCGGCCGGAGCACCGGATCCGTTGTGCAAGCCGGGCAGTATCGCCAACCCCTACTGGAATATGCCGGGACAAAGCCTGATCAATCCGGCTGAGAACTTCCCGACCTACTCGATCTTCCCGGGCGGCATCGGTTCATCCGCAGCCGCGTTCGGAGCTCCGTACGTCGCGACCATGTTGCTGAACTACAAGCACGACAAGTTCGCGATCACCCCGTCGTTCCAATTCCAGGGCGGCGGACGCTACGGCTATCCGATCTCTACCCCGGGTATCGATCCGGCCGGCGGCTGCTTGCCGCTGGGCGGACCGTTCGGCAATCGCTACAGCGCACCGACGTGCCACACGACGATGCCGATTCCGGATACGTACACCGGTCAGTTCGACAATCTCGGATCGTTCTTGCAGCCGAACGAGTTCACCATGAACCTGCAGTTGAGCTACGACGTGAGCCCGCGCATCTCGGTAACGGGCGTGCTGGCGAACATCGTCAACAACTGCTGGGGTGGAAGCGCTCAGGCCTGGACGTATGCCAACGGAAACGTCTGCAGCTTCACTGCGGGCGGATTCGCGGGCGTCATTCAGCCGGTCGGCAACGTGTACAACCCGTTCTCGAAGATCCAGTCTTTCGTGAAGTATCCGTATCAACCGAGCTTCGGCCCGTTCAACCAGGACGGCAACTCCACGAAGACCCCGTTCAACTTCTACGTGACGGGCAAGATCAAGATCTAATCTCGATCGAAACCTCAACCTAGAACGAGAAAAGAGAGGCCCCCGCATCGCGGGGGCCTCTTGGTTTTAAATCGACGCTGCTATTTTCTCTAGCTCGTCGAGGTTCAGCTCGCCGACGAGCGCGTAGTGCAGCCCGGCGTCGCGCCACGCGAGCAGCATCGTCGGACCGCTTTGCGCGTAGTCCGCATCGCGTCCCGCAACGGTGGCTGTTTGCGGATGCAGCCGCGTCAGGTCGACCGCCGCCCCGGCGTTGTTTTCGAACAGCGACACGGTGCGCAGGCCGTCGGAATACAGGACGTGCAAGGTGCGTACGCCGTGCAGCGGCTCGACGCGCGCCTGCACCGGCGAAAACCCTTCGGGCAGAAACTTCGGTTCGCGAACGGCGAAGCCGGCGGCCGAGGCGGTCGCGTGCGGATCGTCGGACGACGCGTTAAAATCGGTGCCCGCCGCGACCGGATACGCCTGCGGCACGGCAAAGTCGGTCGCCGGCGGCGTCGCGTTGTAGCTGACTTGTTCGAAGCGCGTTTCGGAGAGCAGCGACCCGTCGGCGGAAAACCGTTGCTTGTCGAGCACGACCTTGGTGATGCTATCGATGCGCACCAAGACGGTCGTCTTATGCGTGTAGTTGTTAACGAGCGCCACGTCGACGACGTCCCGGCCGTCCAGCGACTCTTCGCTGCGGCGAATGGCCCGGTAGTTCTGCCGAAGGAGCAGGTAGTTGTTGTCGACCGCGATTTGATCGTTGACGGCATCGTTGCGCGCCTTTACCACGCGACGCCGAATCACGTCGACCGAATACGTTTCGACTCCGCGCGTCACGACGTAATCGCCGGAGAGCGCGGGCGGCGAGCTGTATTTGCGCACGGTTTGGTTGGGTGCGCGGTGTTCGATGCGATAGACGGAAGCTTCCGACCCGTCGTCGCCGATGCGTACGGTTTGCACGACGCCGGTGTAGGAGACCGTAGCCGGCGCGGCCATGGCGTCGTAGACGAGCGCATCGGCCGGCTCTTGCGGCCCCGCGTTGGCGAGCGACAGGCTGCCGAGGAGCGTACCGCAGCACGCCAGCAGCGCGACTCGCTTCACCGTGCGGAGACCTCGGAGGCAAACGTCACCGGCAGCGCCGACGAATCGGCAAACGGCATGTCGGCCGCCAGCGCGGTGTGGCTTTCGACGTACGACGTGGCATCGATGGTCGCCGATCGCAGCGGCGGATTGACGGCGCCGGCTCCAAAGTAAATCGCCAGCGCGAGGGCGGCCGCGACCGGTACGGCAATCGCTGGACGCCACAACCATGCAAAGGCCTCGCGCCAGCCGGTTGCGGAGCTCGCATCCGACGCAATCGCGGCATCGACGATGCGAGCCTCAAAGCCCAGCGGAAGTTCGCGCTCCTCCGCGCGCGCGTGCGCGCGCAGCACTTCGCCGAGGCGCGCCTCGATGTCGTGCAGCTCCGCGCACGCCGAACAGCCGGCCAGGTGCGCGTGCACGGCCGCGTCGTCGCGCTCGGATAGCTCTCCGTGCACGTAGTCGCTCAGCGTTTCGATGGTAGGATGGTCGACGTTATTCATGATGACGATTTCATATAGCGGTTGACGAGTTTCCGAAGCTGTCCGCGCGCCCGGTGCAGGCGCGAACGGACGGTACCGATCGAGCATCCGACGATCTCGGCGATTTCCTGATAACTGCACTCCTCGATATCTGCCAATACGACGATCTGTCTTTGTTCCGGCGCCAGAGCGGCAAGCGCTTTGGAAACCGGCTCGCTCATCTGCGCCTCGACGTAGTCGTCGATGGGGTTTTCCGCGAGCGGGCGGCCGGTTCCGAATGCTTGCGGCTCGTTGTCTTCCGGAATCTCTTCCTGATAACGTCCCTTTCGGCGCCGAAGTTCGTCGCGGTGAAGATTGGTGACGATGCGATACATCCAGGAAAGGAAGGACGTGCCCGGCTTGAAGCTCCGCCAAGCGCGGTAGACGCGGATGAAGGCCTCCTGCGTGAGATCCCGCGCGTCGGCCTCGTTGCGCGTCAGGCGGAAGGCGAAGTTGTAGGTCGCTTTGCCGTACTGTGCGACGGCCGCCTCTAGGAAGGCAACCTGCTGGGGACTCGAGGGCTCGTCGGGCTTCCGCGGCGCTGCCATCCTCCGGGCGCTTTTCCTGCTGGCTCACCGCGCCCCTTGTCGCCCCGACGCATGCGCGTTACGCTGAACCCCGACGGTGCGGTTAAAACCGTTGCATGGGCCGATTGGAGAAAACGATGATTCACCCTAACAGTGAAGGAAATCCGACTTCGATCCGGATCGACCTTGAAGCCGGTGCTGGTTATATATACTACAGCAATGGTGAGGGTCGGTCGGCACGCACGGTCGACGTCTGGAAAGACGGTCAGGTCGCGGCGGATTATGATGAGAGCGGAAAGCTCGTTGGGATCGAAGTCCTGGGATTCGATCTCGAGACCTTGTCGCACGCTCGCCGTTTTGCTCGCGAAGCCGGTCTCTCGTTTCCCGTGCACCTTGAGGGTGTGTTGCCCGCGTAGTCCGCTTCGGGCTAGCGTGCCCAGAGTACCCGTGCGACGGCCCACAACGCTGCCGCGACTATTGCAACGATTGCAAAGAACAGCGTCGTCTCGAGCACGACGATTCCGGCCGTCTGACTGCCGCCGCAGAGGGCGACGACACCGGCAATGAAGGCAAGACGCCAGCGTTCCAGCGGATTGCTCGATAACCCAGCGACGGCGCGCGCCTGCGCGATCGCGGCGTCGGGATCCCACGCCGCCGTTTCGATAACGTCGGCGATGCGTCCGCCGGGCGCAACGATAAACAGCCGGTCGCTATGGATGAAGTTGGCGGTACTCACGCGCATCGAATCGATGCCGAACTGATTGAGCAGGTGCTGGATCGCGGAACCTTTTCCGGTAAGCAGCGTCCATATCGTCTCGCGCGCGCCGTACTGCGCGGCGTAGGCGCGTAACACCGCCGGTGAATCGTACGGCGGATCGAGCGTTACCTCGGCTAGTGCAAACCGGGCAGGATCCAGCCGGCTCTCCATGCAGGCGAACTTTCCGCTGATCGCCGGACAGAGCGTGCGATCCGGACAGCGGGTAAAGACGAACGACAGCAAGAGCGTCTTGCCGGCGAACGCGCGCTCCAGTTCGACGATGCGGCCGTTCTGATCGACGAGCTCGGCGTGCGGAAGCGGTGAGTTGACGTCGACCGAAATCACGCGTCCGTTGTCGGGAAGGCCGGGCGCAAACGGACCGGCGACGTTGAGCGAATGCAGCGTCCACGGCGCGGTGGATCGATCGAGGTAGGCATCGACGCCGACGCCTTCTTCCAAACGGACGGGCGGATCCACGCGAAAGCGTCGCGTTACCGGCGCGACGGTATCGGTGATGGGATCCAAGCGCACCACGGCCGCCGCGCTTCCAAGCGGCGCCAGCACCACGCCGTGCACCGGCACGATCGCGACCGCTGCGGCGAGAACGGCTCCCAGCATTACGTTGCCGCTTCGCGCAACGCCCGCGCCAGCACCGCGTCGGAATCGTCATCGTCGTGCAGGCTGCGCAACTCTCCGGAAGGACCCACGAAGAAAATCACCGAGCTGTGCGCGACGTCGTATCCGTCACCTTTATGCATGCCGGGGACGCGTTGCGCCCAGACGTGGTACGCATTCTTCACGGCATCGATCTGTGCCGGCGTTCCGGTCAGGCCGACGACGCGCACGGGCGGCGAAGAAAAGCGCCCCACGAAACGGTGGAGCACGCCGGGAGTATCGCGTTGCGGATCGACCGTAACGAACGCAATTTCGACCTCGCGGCCTTGCACGCCGAGCTGACCGGCGAGATGGGTCAGTTTGGCCAGCGTCGCCGGACAGGTATCCTCGCAGTGCGTGAACCCGAAGACGATCGCGACCGCTTTGCCGCGTTGCGCGTCGAGCGCCCACGGCGATCCCGAATCGTCGGTCAGCCGAATCGGCGCGGCCGCCGGCGCGTGCGTACACGATACGAGGGCAGCGGCCGCCAGCGTGCAGGCGACCAGGCGGAAGAGGGACACGACCTCATTCTACGACACTCTGTGCGGGTGAAGTCAGCCGTTTTCTGCATACGGGTCGCGTTGGGGGGCTTATTGCTCGTCGCCGGCGCGCTCAAAGCCGGCCACGCGGCCGAGCTTGCGTCGGCCATCGCCGGTTTTCGCCTGCTGCCCGCGGCAATCGTCGGACCGCTCGCCTTGGCGCTTCCGTACGTCGAGCTGCTGCTCGGTGCGTACCTGGTCGCCGGGCTGCTGACCCGCGCCGTTGCCATCGCGGTTACCGTTGCGTTCGTCGCATACGCCGCCGCCATCGCATCGGCGGTCGTGCGTCACATTCCCGCGAACTGCGGCTGCTTCGGTCCGGCCGATGTGGCCGTTGCCGATTGGCCTCACGTTGCTGTGGATCTGGCGCTCGCCGGCGCCGGCGCCTTTGTGGCGTTCGGCGCGCCCGGTGCGTTCGCGGTCGACAGCCGCCTGCGAGGTGCGTCGTGAGCAAACGTTCCGTCATCCTGCTCACCGTCGTGCTCTTTGCGCTCGTCGCGGTTGGCGCCGTCGTCGCGTACGTACTCCATCCGTCGCGGCAACTTCAAACGGCGTCGCAGTCGCCGATTATCGGCAAAGCGCAGGTCGGTCAGCCGGCGCCGCAGTTTGCGGTCGCGACGACCGGCGGTTTATTCGATCTTTCGAAGCAGACCAAGCCGGTGTTCCTCGAAGTGTTCGCTACGTGGTGTCCGCACTGTCAGCGCGAAACCGCGGTGATCGACAAACTCTACCGCGCGTACGGCTCGCGCGTCGCGTTCGTCGGCGTCTCGGGCAGCGCGACGGCGATGGACGGCGTTTCGGAATCGTCGCCGTTAGACGTGCTCACCTTCACGCAGCGTTTCGACGTGCGCTATCCGGTGGCGTACGATCCGTTCGTCGCCGATCCGAACAATCCGAAGTCGGTCGCCAAC
>JAFAHZ010000314.1 GCA_019236975.1 Vulcanimicrobiota bacterium
TCAACTGGGTCATCGGCACCATCGTCGGGACGTGGATCACGACGATTCTAGCAATTCTCTTTCATCGCTGAGCGGACGCCAGTCGCGCCTGTAACTCCCCAATAGGCTTCGCGCCGGGCTGTTCGTGGTCGACGGGCGGACTGTGTATTCCGATGGCCGTCGCGAATCTCGAGGTTCTTCGAGACTCGTAGATATTCGTGCTATGGTACCCAGATGAAGTTCTTTCTTCTTGCCATCCTGTTGGGCGCCGTTGCGCCAAACGCCGACGTATGGCCCCACTACGATGTATTGAACGAGCAATTGACTAAGGATTATTATGAAGCGCGGGCTACGATGCTTTCCGCCTTAACCCCGCCCCATAGGCAGCTTCTCGGGTCTGTGGCCGCGCGTTTGGCAATGTCTGCGAACCCGGACTTCCCTGGTGCCGTCAAACAGCTCGACAACGCATTATCTCCCGCGGAGAAGCACGCCATTTTGTCCGCTTACGATGCAGAGCACGAAAAGATGCGTGCGATCATGGGAAGGGTCGGCGCGTGGGCTTTCTCCAAACATGATACGGCCGTTGGACATCTCGGGCTTGAACCCCCGACCCACGCGAAGGATACTGCCGGTACACTCTTACTTTGGGCCGCAATGGGCGATTGCTCGCCGACGTTTAACGCGATGGTCGTGACGTGATAACGGCCAGGTTTGGGTCCACACCAACTTTGGTTAATTCCACATAATCCGCATGTCTCGAGTCGAGGGAGTGCTCGAACAGATCGACAAGCGCCTCGACAGCATCGACCGTCGGCCGGACGGTTTCGATCACCGATTCTCGCAGGTCGACGAGCGTTTCAACTGGGTCATCGGCACGATCCTCGCGACGTGGATCAGCACGATGCTCGCAATTTTATTCCACCTGACGGTGGGCTAGTGCGGAAGATGCTGCGGAATCGAGACGATGAAGTTCTTGGTTGCCGCCGCGCCTTGGGTGACGGCGTTAAAGAACTGTCCCTTTTCGTACTGGAAGATGTCGGCGGCGCTGGAGCGCGGCCGGTACGTTGCATAATCCGTCTGTGAGGTGGCTGAAAGCAGTCCGAACTCGTCGTCGTTGGAGATGCCGTATGTGGATGCCAGGCGAGGCAGCGCGGTGACCACGATGACGATGGCTGCGAGGAAGGCGTACCGCATGCCTCACTTCTACCACCGGGGCCGTTAAAGCGGAACCATTAACGCGTTAACGCGCAATGACGCCCGCGTAAAGCCATTGGCACGTTTTTTCGCTCGGCTGGTTACCGGTTGCTTACTTGAGCTTATCGAAGAACTCGGTGCGCGCGAGCGGCAGGCAGAAGAGCGCGACCACGACGTGATAATCCTTGAGCGGTACGTACGCAGGGATGAGGAAGTTCACGTCGGTCAGGGTTACCTTTACGCCGTTGCGGTGAAAGTACGTGAAGGCCGCGCGCGCGTTCTTGAACTCGACTTCGGGATCGCGATCGCCGCCGCACAGCCAGACCGGAGCCTTTGGAAGCCAGCCGCCGAGCAGATCGTTGGCGTGCGTGTCGCGGCGAACCGGACTCGACGGGTCGGTCAAAAACGTATGCACGAACGATGGCTGCAGCAGCCGATTCAGCTCGAGCGGCAGCGTCTTACCGTAGAGCAGCGCTTCGTCGGCGTACGTTTGCACCGGCAGCAGCGTATCGATCGTGGCCGCGTACGGCATCTGAAAAACGGACGTCGGATCGGCGTAGACGTTGCCGTAAATTTTCTGGTAGCCGGGGATGATATAGGCGGCCAGGATCGGTGCGTCTTGGGATTGCTTGCGCAACGAATCCTCGAACGTGTGCGTCAGTGCGTACGGCCCGCTCGACGGCGCGTCGCCGCGCAAATCGAACTCGTTATCGGCCTGTGCCTCGATGGCTCGCTGCGAAGCCACCGCAGATTGGCCTCCTTGTGAGTGTCCGGTGAGAAACACTTTGCCCGATAACGGCACGTGCAGCTTGCCGGCGGCGAGGCGCGCCGCGCGCAGCGAATCGACGACGGCGGTCGCTTCGGAGTCGGCGTGCAAGTACGGATGGTAGGGATACGTCGACAATCCAAGTCCGAGATAGTCGGTAGCGGCTACTGCGTATCCGTGCGCCGCGAAGACGGCCGCGACGACGATCGGATCCTGATCCGGCGCGGTCCACGTCGCGCTGGCCGTGCTGGGTTGGGTGATGAGCTGCTCTCTGACCGGATTGGTACCGTGCGCATAGCCGACCAGCGGGAACGGGCCCTTGCACGGCGTCTGCGGTACGAAAAACGCGGCGCTTGCGTTGGCCGGTTCGCCTTTGACGCCGACGGTCGAATAGACGATCGCATACACCTTCACCGCGCATTGGGGAGCGCCGCCGAGGCCGGTAATCACCTTGCCGAAAAGGCCTTTGGCCATCGCGGCTTTGCCGATCGTCGTCACGGCCGAAAGCGAGTCGACGCTTCCGCGTTGTGCCGCTGCCGTCGGCGCCGGCGTAACCGAACCGGACGAGGCGGTGCAGGCGCTCAGTGCGACTGCGGCTAGCGCGACCGCTGCCATGGCGCGCCGCGCACGTGTATTCACTGACTCACCGCCTCGACGTCCGCTAACGTGACCGGCGTCGCCCGATTGCGCCACGCCGTCCGTATGTAGGTAACCACGGCCGCAATATCGGTGTCGCTGATCATCTGTCCCCACGCGGGCATCGTTCCGTTATAGTTGATGCCGGCGACGACGAGCTTGCCGCGCGTGCCGAGTTTGACGATCGAGATGACGTCGTGCGGATTCCCGACGACTTGCGGATTATCGGCGAGCGGCGGAAAAGCGCCCGCTACGCCGGCGCCGTCGAGCTGGTGACAGCTCGAACAGTTTTTGATGTAGACGCGGGCACCGTCGTTAGCCGAAGCCGGGTTGACGCGCAGCACCGCGGCGCGCGACGCAACTTGCTCCGCCGTTTTGTGCCCTTGCGTCGCACAAGCGGGCAAGACGGCCAGCAGCATCGACGAGGCACACAACGCTCCCAGAATCCGCGCCACGCGGGGAGATTCTGCGCTACGGCAGCGCGATCATTCGCACGTCGTGCGTCTGTACGAAGTCGCGTAGCGCCGAGTACGACGACGGCAGTGGGCGCATCAGGACGACGACCGGACCGAGCCGGCGGGACAGCGCCGCGGCCCGCTCGAGCATGAACCGTACGTATCCGGCACCGCTGCGGTTGTCGGCGGTGACGTCGCGCTGGATCAGAGGCACGCCCAACGATGTAAACGTGAGCGCGTTGGCCGCATCCCCACGCTCGTCGAAGAAGGACAAACCGGTGCCACGCAGCGCCATCGGCATTCCGGCCGCGTTACGCGACGCGATGCCGTCGAAGGTGCCGATGGCGTGGCGGTATGCCGCCAACGATTGCGGATACGGAGGATCGTCGGTCTGCACGAAAATTTCGTCGCCGTTGCTGCGCGCGAGCTGCGCCACGGCGCTTGCCTGCGGCGCCGCCGGATCGACGACGAACGTCAGCGGAACCTTGAGGCGGAAAAACGCCGACTCCGCCGCCACCGAGGTGCCGCAGATCGCAACGACGATCTGCAGGCGCTCGGGCTGCCATTCCGATTGCGCGGCTCGCTTGCGGTCGACGACGACGTCGTCTTGCGCGAATGCGTCGGCGGCGCGGCTTTCCTCCTCGCGCGGGCTTCCGGCCCCAACCGGCGGCAACGGGGCGCCTCGAACGGCCGTGCGTCGCAGCTGCGCTACCGGCGGCGGCTTCGTTTGCAGCGTGCCCCCAACGAATCCGGCGATAATGGCGGCTAGCGCGCCGGCGATGAGGATCAGCCAGAACGCGTTACGCATTTATCCTGAGTCGGTCGAGGGACGCTTGGGGCGCGCGCTCATCGCCCACACGAGTGCGACGAGCAAGAAGTTCGCGACCAGCGAGCTGCCGCCGTACGAAACGAACGGTAGCGTAATGCCGGTGAGCGGAAAGAGACCGATAACGCCGCCGACGATGATGAAGATCTGAAATCCCAGCGTCGCACCGAGACCAGCCGCCAACAGTTTGGTGTAGAGATCCGGCTGTTCCAAGCCGGTCGCAAAAATGCGCCGCACCAATCCCAGAAAAATGAGGAGCACGAGCAGCGCGCCCAGCAAGCCGAACTCTTCCGAGAACGCCGCGTACACGTAGTCCGTCGCAACGTCGGGAATGAATCCGGGATGTCCGAGGCGGTAGCCGGTCCCGAAGATGCCGCCGGCGGCGAGCGCGTAATACGACTGCGACGATTGGAAGCCGGCGCCGAGCGGATCGGCGAACGGATTGCGCCAGACTGCAATCCGCGTTTGAACGTACGGATAATGCCGCATCGCCCAAAACGCGACCGCAGCAAAGATCGCGGCGCCCAGCACGACGATATCGGCGCGGCGCGTCGCGACGAACAGGAGCGTCGCAAAGGTGAAAAGCAGCAGCGTTGCCATGCCGAGGTCGCGCTGAACGACGAGAATCGCCATCGACGCACCCCAGCCGATAAACAGCGGCCCCAAATACTTGAGGTTGGCGCGCAACGACCACGGCCGCGCGGCCGCGATGACGTCGGCCATCTCGGCCAGGTACGCCGACAAAAACAAGACGATGAACAGCTTGATGAGCTCGATCGGCTCGTACTGTACGGGTCCGAGCTTGATCCACAGCCGCGCGCCGTTGACTTCTTGTCCGAATGCCAACAGCAATCCGAAGAGCGCGAGCGAAGCGATAACCCAGAGGTACTTGTACGCCGCAAAGCGCCGGAAATTCGTAAACGCCGGTCCGGCCAAAAGGACGAGCACGAGCGAAACCACGAGCCACGCCTGCTGTTTCTGGGCCAAATCGGGCGAGACGCGGGCGACGACGGCCAATCCCAGCGCGGCGAGCACGATGGCCAGCGGCGGCAGCATGTCGTCGCGCAACGTGGCCGCTGGCTGCAGCACCACCCACGCCATCGCAAGGAAACCGAGCAGCGCTAGTACCCACCACGGGCCGATCGTCTGCGGCGGAGCCAACGAAAGAATCAACGCGGAGACGGCAAGTGCGCCGGCCATCGGCGCGAGCGAACGAATCAGCGCGCGAGCACCAGCGCGAGAATGAGACCGATTGCGGCAACGATGCGGACGATCGCTCCAGCCGCGTCGATCGGCCGGTATTTCTTCGCCGGCTCTTCACCGGTTTCGTTCGCGTCGTCGCGCTCGAAGCGCGCCACCAGCAGATGTTCGGCGGGATCGCACGATTCCACGTGAGCGATGAGCGCGCGGCGGTCGACGTCGCCCGGAACGCGGCGCCCGACTAAGATGATGACGTCGCCTTCGTCGAGCATGACGCTCGAGACGGCAACGTCGAGCGTCGGCGTGGTACCGAGCGCGCGGGCAATCAGCGGCAGCGGCGCGTCGTCGAACGTGTCGTCGCCCGAGAGTGCGACGATCTCGCCGCGATGCGCCAGGTACGCAGCCGTGCCGCCGGCGTGCAGAACGTACGCGCGCCCGCGAACGACCAGCGCGGCGGTCAGCGACGACGCAGCGGTGACGTAGTCGTCGTGACCCGCGGTACGCGCGTGCAAATCCGAGTTCACGCGAGCGAGCGCGGCGAGGACGGCGGTCGCAGCCGCCTGCGGACGGTCGACGGCCCGGCGAAAACGTTCGCTGCGCAGCCGCCGCTCGCACTCGGCACGCAGGCGCGTCAGCAGCGCGCGCTCGATCGCGACGCCGTCGACGCTTCCGAAGCCGCGCGTCACCGCCAAAAACCACGTGCGCGGTCCGAGCTGCATCGTCAAACACGAGGCGCGATCGCCGCGAATGGCTACGTCCACAGCTTACCCCGACCTTGCCGAAGCGGTTCTACCGTTCGCACGATCATTCGCGTCGTGCCCACGTCGATTGCATCGCCTTCCCGCACCTCGATTGCTTCGGTAACGCGCCTCCCGTTCAAGAACGTTCCGTTTCGGCTGCTGAGATCGTCGACGTAGACAATTCCGTTGCGGCTTTGGAAACTCGCATGCCGCCGGCTGACTTCCGGATCGGCCAAGGCAACCTGAGCGTCCGCCGTGCGCCCGATCTCGAAAGGCGGGAGTCCGTCGAACGTCCGCGTTGCGCCTCGCTCGAAGATTTCGAGCGCTACCCGCATCGGGACGAGCCTGCCGGCTTCGCTGGCAGGACGGACGCGCGGACGCGCTGCAACCGCGGCGACGAGCACCAGCGCGCCGACGATCTCGAGCGATCCGAGACGCATCTGCGCCTCAAACGTGGCACCAGGGGCGATCACGCTCCACTCATCTCGAAGCGCATCCGCGTATTTCCGAACATTAACTCGTCTCCGTCGCGGAGCGGCCGCGCTTCGATCCGTTCTCCGTTGACGAACGTGCCGTTAGTCGAACCCAGATCGCGAACGAGCGGTTCCACGCCGTCGACTTCCACGACGGCGTGGGTTCGCGAGACGCTCGGGTCGACGAGGAAAACGTCGCTCTCCTCGCTGCGCCCGATGCGCGCCCGCCCCTCTACGAAGTATACCCCGTACGCAGGCACGCCTTTGATCATCCGAAGATGAAAACGCCGCGCCGACGGAGGCCGAGGGATGGCCACGTCGATCGGGACGGTGGCCTCGCCGACGGCCGTAACCTCCACGGCCCCAGCCGGAATCGACTCGCGAGGCGTCATTTCGATGTTGGGGTCGCCCTCGAGAAAACGTATTCCGACGCGGCCGGCCAGATCGCGCAACAACTCCGCCCATTCCCGCTCCAGATAGGCTTGATGCTCCGCCAATCGGGCGAAATCTTCAGGATTGACGTAAACGATATACGCCCCGGGCGCCGACATGTGACCTTCGGCGCCGCGCGTGCGCGCTTCCATGGTGGCGACCAGCTTGCGCGCGATCTGCGCGGGCTCGAGGTCGCTCGGAAAGGTCTTTGCAAACGTTCGCTCGATGAACGCCGCGCACGCTTGCTCGACTCGCTCGAGAAAACTCACCGGCGGCTTTCCAACCGCGCGATGAAGAAGCCATCGCGACCGCCGATTCCCGGCGGGACGAGAACGTCTCCGCTGTCGAGTAACAGCGTTTCGTACGCGGACGGAATGAGTCCGCGTTCGAAGGGATGACGAGACAAAAACCAGTCGACCACTTCCATCGTCTCTCGCGGATCCGTCGAACAGACTGCATACACGAGCACTCCGCCTGGTGCGACGTGCCGAGCCGATCGCTCGAGTACGGCGCGCTGCGTGAGAGCAAGGCGTTCGCCGTCCGTCCCGAGCTTCTTCCAACGCGCTTCCGGGTGGCGGCCGACGACGCCGATGCCCGAACACGGCGCGTCGACCAGGATCCGGTCGAAGAGCTGCCCCGGCTCCAGGAGTTCCGCCGCGGCGTCGCCCACCACCGTGCCGGCGGCGATCCCTGCCTTCTGCAGCCGCTCGTTCAGTACGGAGGCCTTCTTTGCGTCGCGTTCGATGCACAACAGCGACCCTTCGCCTCGAAGGCGGGCGCCAATCTGAAGCGCCTTGTTGCCGCGTCCGCTGCAGACGTCGAGCACCGCTTCGCCGGGTTGCGGGTTGAGTACGTCGACCGGCATCGCCGAGCTCTCCGATTGCTGCCACCAGCGTCCGTTGTCGTTCGATTCGAGCGATGCGAGCGCCGAAGGCTTGCGAACCAGCAGCGACTCGGCTACGATCGGCGACGGTTCGGTTTCGACGCCCGCCGCGTTGAGGAAATCGACGAGTGCGTCGCGGCTGCCGGTCAGCGTGTTGACGACGATGGCGCTCCGAGCGGGCTCGTTGACGCCGGCACATACGTCCTCCGCGCGTTCGCCGAACGATTCGAGCCATTGCCGCACGAGCCAGGCCGGCAGCGAGTAACGCGTACCGAGATACTCTTCTAAGCTTTCGAATGCGCCGCGCTGCGGCGCCGCAGGCTGCCCGCGCAGGAACGAACGGAAGACCGCGTTTGCGAGATTGGCTAGTCCGCGGTGACCGTAGCGCTTAGCGAGGTTGACGAACTCGAACACCGTTGCGTGGACGTCGGGTTGGGTGTACGCGAGCTCGTAGACGCCTAGCCGCAAAATTTCGCGGATGGCAGGCGGCAACGGCTGCGGACGGGCCCCCACGAATGGTTCGAGATACCAGTCGAGCGTGCGGCGCATCTTGATCGCGCCGTATGCGAGCTCCGTCGCAAACGCGCGATCCGGGGGAGCGAGTGACGCTTTTCGGGCGCGGTACTCGAGCGATTCTTGCGCGCCGCGCTCTGGGCCGGCGGCGGGGAAGACGTCGCGCACGACCGCGAGCGCGACCTCGCGCGCGTTCAAGCGCTCGACGCGCGGCGCGATTGCTCGTACTGCGTCCACGACATTCGTCCGCGATTGGGCGCGATCAGCTCGTCGATAGCGAGCGTCCCACCGGCGCCGACGTGTGCGCGCAGCAGCTTGACCGTCTCGCCGTCGATCGTAGCGCGCGCGGCCGGCTGCGGGGAGTACGCGCGCACGGCATCGACGACGCGTTGCGCCGGCCACGCGAGATCGACGACGAGATCGTCTTTGGCGATCGGCTTCGTGAGAACGGGCTCGCCGCGCTGCGCTGCGTGCGGCAGAAAATCGCGCTCGCTCGCAATCGCGACCGCGCCGGCAAGCAGATCGGCGCCGAGCCGTGCGAGGCGATCGTGCAGCTCGCCGTACGTTTCGTCCGGTCCAATCGTCACGCGCTCGCTGGACACGACGTCGCCGGTGTCCAGTCCCGCGTCCATCAACATGATCGTGACACCGGTTTCCGCGTCGCCGTTGCGTAACGCGGTCTGTATGGGCGTCGCACCGCGATACTTCGGCAAGAGCGAGGGATGGACGTTGAGGGAGCCAAGGCGCGGAAGGTCAAGCAGCGCCTGCGGCAGCACGCGTCCGTACGAGGCGAGCGCGAAAAGATCGAAGTCTTCGCCGGCAAGCGCCGCCGCAAACTCCTTGAGGCGCTCCGGTTCGTGGACCTGCAGCCCAAGCTCGAGTGCGGCGCGCTTCACCGGCGAAGGCGCCAGCTTGTGGCCGCGTCCCGCCGGACGGTCCGGCTGGGTAACGACGCCGGCCAGTTGCGTCGACGCCGCCATCGCACGCAGGCTCGGCACCGCAAACGCGCTCGTGCCGAAGAATAAGGCCTTCACTCCGACGCCGTTTCTACGATCTCTTTCTCTTCTTCGGTGACGGCTTCCCGAACGTTCCGCGCTTTATCGACGTACAGGACGCCGTCGAGATGATCGATCTCGTGCTGCAGGCACTGAGCGAATAATCCCTCGCCTTCCAACCGGATTTTCTTCCCGTCGCGATCCAAACCGCTGACGATCATCCGCTTGTAGCGTACGATCTCGCCGACCATCCCCGGAACCGACAGACACCCTTCGGTCAGTTCGACTTCTTCTTCGGCGCTTTCGATTTTCGGATTGATGACGACCGCCGGTTCGTGCTCGTCGTCGTGAACGTCCATCACGAACAGCCGTTTCGAAACGTTGACCTGCGGCGCGGCTAGACCGACGCCCGGTGCGTCGTACATCGTTTCGAACATATCGTCGATGAGCTGCTGAAACAGCGGCTCGGCAATCTCCTTGGGGTCGACTCTTTTCGCCACCTTGCGCAGCGTCGGGTGACCGTCTCGAATGATCTCGCGGATATAGGGCATGGGCCGCCTATTCTTGGAAAGCCGAAGGCCGCGCACCTGCGCGGCCTTCACTACTGCTGCCGGAAGCGATCTTATTTGGTTGAAAACGAGCTGACTATGACGTTCGGATTACATCCGGTTCCGTAGTCGTTCCATACGAGATTCACCGTCGTTAGCGGTCCGATCGGATAGGGAACGCCGGTGGCATAGTACTGCGGGTTCGAGAACGTCGGATTGGCGTGCGGGAATGGAATCTGCGACGCGTTGACCGAGAAGAACCCCGAGCCCGGTTGATTGATGACCGGCTGGCCGTTTTGATTGACGGAGTACTGCGGACTTCCCGTGCTCGGCACGACCCAGAAGTCGTACTGATTCCCCGACGGGAGCGCTTGACTCACGGCAACGTAGAAGACTTGAGCCGTTGGCGGAACTTTCGGAGCGTTCGGCTTCGGATAGAGCACTTCCATGTTGTACGGCGGATTGCCGCAGCCCGGGCCGGGCGTCGGGCTTACGCCGCCGTTGTTGTTGTTATTACAGGCTGCCAGTAGAATTGCAGCCGCAAAGCCGGCGAGAGCGCGAGTCGATCGTTTCATAGCTCGAACTATCCTACTGGAAGAGCGCGGCGGCCTGCCGGGCTCGATGTGAATTGGCTTAGAGTATGTACCCCGAAAGATCGGCGTTTTCCACCACGCCGGCCAGACGATCTCGAACGTAGGCAGCATCGATCGTGACGGTTCCCGTCTGCTCCGGCGCGGCAAAGCTTACCTCTTCCAGCAGCCGCTCGAGCACCGTATGCAGCCGGCGTGCTCCGATGTTCTCGCTCTGTTCGTTGACGCGCATCGCGAAGGTCGCCAGCTGCTCGATTCCGTCGGGCGCAAACTCCAGCGTGACGCCTTCCGTGCCGAGCAGCGCCTTGTATTGCTCGACCAGTGCGTTTTTAGGCTGCGTGAGAATTGTTTTGAAATCGTCGGCGGTGAGCGAATCGAGCTCGACGCGGATTGGAAAGCGCCCTTGGAGCTCCGGGATCAGGTCGGACGGTTTGCTAATGTGGAACGCACCGGCTGCGATGAAGAGCACGTGATCGGTCTTGAGCGGTCCGTGCTTGGTCGTCACCGTCGAGCCTTCGACGATCGGCAAGATGTCGCGCTGGACGCCTTCGCGGGAAACGTCGGGGCCGCCGCGCGTTCCGGCACCGGCTACCTTATCGATTTCGTCGATGAAGATGATGCCGTCTTCGCCCGCGCGGCGCAGGGCCTCGCGCCTGACCGCGTCCATGTCGATGAGTTTGGCGGCTTCCTCTTGTTCGAATATCCGTCGCGCGTCGGCAACCGTAACGCGTTTGCGCGTACGCCGCTTGGGAAGGATGCCTCCCAACATCTCTCCGAGATCGCCGCCGCCTTGATCGGGAACGCCGCCGATCACGCCGATGGGTAGACTCTGCGCCTCTTCGACCTCTATTTCGATCAGCCGTACGTCGTAGAAGCCACGCTCGATTTCGGCGCGGGTCTGCTCGCGCACGCCGGCGGCATCGGCCGTCTGCGGCGGAGGCGGTGGCGGCTGCGGCGGAGGCGTAAACGTGTTGCCAAAAATCGAACCGAGCGTGGCCGCAAACGGGTTATTTCCGCCCGCCTGCGGCGCGCGCGTTTCGGGGTGGAGCGCATCGATGATGCGCTCGACGGCGTGGCGCTCCGCGAGCTCCTTGACTTCCTCGCGCCGCTCGTCGGTCACGGTTCGAATCGCGGCTTCGACGAGATCGCGAACCATCGACTCGACGTCGCGGCCGACGTACCCAACCTCGGTGTATTTCGTGGCCTCGACTTTGACGAACGGCGCGCCGACGAGCGACGCTAACCGGCGGGCGATTTCAGTCTTACCGACGCCGGTCGGTCCGATCATCAGGATGTTCTTCGGTATGATTTCGTCGCGCAAATCCTCCCGCACGCGCGTCCGCCGGTAGCGGTTGCGCAGCGCGATCGCGACCGCCCGCTTGGCGTTGGCTTGCCCGACGATGTATTTGTCGAGCTCGCCCACGATTTGCTGTGGCGTCAGCGTCGAGGGATCGATGGCGGCGGGAAGAGCGGTCGTCACGGAAGGGTCTCCACAGTGATGTCGTCGTTGGTGTAGATGCAAATCTCGCCCGCGATTTCGAGCGCCTTGCGGGCAATCTCATCGGCCGCGAGCGTGGTGTTGCGCAGCAGCGCGGCAGCCGCTGCCTGCGCGTAAGGACCTCCGCTGCCGATGGCGGCAACGCCTTCGTCGGGCTCGATCACGTCGCCGCTTCCGGAGATGACGAAGAGATGCTCCGTATTCCCAACGACCAGCAGCGCTTCGAGCCGGCGAAGGGCGCGGTCTTGGCGCCAGTCTTTGGCCAGCTCGACCGAGGCGCGAACGATATCCTTGTACTCACCGAACTTCGCTTCGAACTTCTCGAGCAAGGAAATACCATCGGCAGCAGAGCCGGCAAACCCGGCCAGGACTCTGCCGGCGGCAACCTTGCGAACCTTGCGCGCACCGTGCTTGACGACGGTCTTATCGAGGGTCACCTGCCCGTCTCCGGCGATGGCTAGCTTGCCGTCGCGCCTGACCGCCAAAATCGTCGTGGATCGGATTTTCATGTCGAGCCTGAGTACCCGGGACCCGGCGACGGGGTTTCAGGAAGCCGGCGCAGAGACGGTTTCGCGGCTGGATTCTCTCACGAAGGCGTCGATCGACGCTAACGCTCGTTCCGCCATCAAACGCCGGCGCTGCTTCTTGTCGCGCACGTTCGTTTCGAGCGGCGGGAACGGCGCCCAGGTCACGTTCGCCGGCTGAAAATCGTGGGTGTGCTCGTTCTGCAGATGCGCGACGACGGCCCCGAAAGCGCTTTCTCGCGGGAATCGCGCGACCGGCAGGCCGAGCATCGCGCGAGCCGCGTGGATTCCCGCCATCGCACCTGTGGCAGCCGCTTCGACGTATCCCTCCGCGCCCGTGATTTGCCCCGCGAAGTACACCGCTTCGTTTGACCGCAACCTCAACCGGTCGTCGAGCAGACGCGGAGAATCCAGAAAGGTGTTGCGATGCATCACGCCCAGCCGCAGCCACTCCGCGTCCCGCAGCCCCGGAAGTTTGCCGAATGCCGTCCTCTGCGCCGGCCATGCCAGGCGCGTTTGGAATCCGACCAGATTGTACGCCGTGGCTTCGACGTTCTCTTTACGCAGCTGCACGACCGCATACGGCGTCTTTCCGGTGCGCGGATCGCGAAGCCCGACCGGTTTGAGCGGTCCGAAACGCAGCACGTCGTCGCCGCGATCGGCCATCTCTTCGATCGGAAGGCAGCCTTCGAAGTACTTCCCGCCGCCGTCGAGCTCGAAGCCTTTGGGCTGGTGACGTTCGAGCGTGCGCAAGTCGTTGACCAATTCGAGATACTGGTCGCGATCCAACGGGATATTGAGGTAGTCGTCTCCGTCGCCCTTATCGTAGCGCGACTTGCGGTACATCGCCGGCTCGTCGATCGAATCGGCGGCGACGATCGGCGAAGCGGCGTCGTAATAGTGAAGGCGGCCGTCGCCGGTAATCCCGTCGATGCTCGCTAAGAGCTCGTCGCTCGGAAGGGGTCCGCAGGCCACGACCGCCGTTCCCTCGTTCGGAATCGCGCGCACCTCTTCGCGATGCAGCCGAATGCGCGTCTCGCCGGCAATGCGTGACTCGACGAGTCGTGCAAACCGCTCGCGATCGACCGCCAACGCGCCGCCCGCCGGCACCGCCGCTTCGCGCGCCGACCTAACGACGATCGAATCGAGCCGCGCTAGCTCTTCTTTGAGCAGTCCGACGGCGTTTTCGAGCGCGGCGCCCCGCAGCGAGTTGCTGCAGACGAGTTCGGCAAGCGCGCCGGTTTTGTGCGCCGGCCCGCTCTTGCCCGGACGCATCTCGTAAAGGTCGACGTCAACGCCAAGCTTCGCGGCCTGCCAAGCTGCCTCGCAGCCCGCTAAGCCGCCGCCGATTACGGTGAGACGGTGCACGCTTTCTCGTTCCACCTCGGAACGTCGACTCCCATCGCCAACAGCCACAACGTTAGCACGAGCTCGGCAACGCCGGAGATCGTCGTCACGTCGAAGGGCACGGCGGCCCACGCTGCCGGCGCGAGCAGGACCATACAGCTGTTGAGCACGTAGCAAGGGCCTCCTACGAGCAGCAACGCTCCTACGAACTTGGGCAAGTAACCCGAACGGGCGATAAGGTAGCCGAGCAGGGCGCAGTAGAATCCGAAGAATGCCAAGCTGACGCAGTATCCCGGAAGGTGCAGTCCGAGGATCGTCTTCAGTGCGGCTGGCGCCGCGGTCGAAGACAAAGCGGCAAAATCGAGCAGCACGTTCGTGCCGGTCATCGCGCAACCGGCGATGCTGAAAAAAGCGGCCAATAGCGAAATTCGCTTATCGACCGGCTCGAGCAGCACGTAGAGCATCAGGGTGACGACGACGTATGCGGCGCCGCCAAGGAGGTTGGCAACCATTCCCGCGCGCCAAAGGGTTTCGTGGGCCGCAATCTTGGCAGCGGTTGCCACGGCGTCGCCGTGCACGACTATGCTGCCGCGGACGTAAAACTCGGCGAAGATCCCGAGGACGATAACGCAGGCGTAGACGGCACCGCACGTTCGCGCGTAGGCCTTGGGAGAAGCCAGCATAGCTTCTCTACCGGCCAGTGCGTCTTGCGGTTTCGTTTAGGAAGAAACGAGTTCGGGCTCCGCAGGGGCGTCTTCGCCGGCATGCTTGCGCGCAATCGGCGAAACGTCGTGCTGCTTATCCGCCGCGCACTCGAACTGCACGTTGCCGCCGCGGCGCGTCTTGGCGACGACGTAGGAGCCGCAGACGGGGCACGGATCGGCGATCACGCGATCCCACGAGACGAAATCGCATTTGGGATAGTTGGCGCACCCGTAAAACGTCCGGCCCTTCTTGGAGCGCCGCTCGACGATCGAACCGCCGCACTTGGGACACTTCGCGCCGGTGTCTTTCACGATCGGCTTGGTGGTCTTACACTCCGGATAGCCCGAGCACGAGATAAACTTGCCGAAGCGGCCGGTCTTGATAACCATCGGGCGGCCGCAAGCGGGGCAAAGCTCGTCGGTCGGCTCGTCGCGCAACTCCAAACGCGGTAATTTTTTCTCGGCCGCCTCCAGCTCGCTCTCGAAGGGGCCGTAGAACTGGCGCAGCAGACCGACCCAATCTTCTCCTCCGACCGCGACCTTATCGAGGTCGCCTTCCATCGAGGCGGTAAAATCCAGGTTGACGATTTTTGGGAAGTGCTCGACGAGCAGGTCGTTAACGGCGACGCCGATTTCGGTTGGCATGAAACGGCGATCTTGCTGCGTCACGTATCCGCGCGCTTGAACCGTTTCGACGATCGTCGAGTAGGTCGACGGCCGGCCGATGCCGTTCTCCTCGAGCGCTTTGACCAGCGTCGCCTCGGTATACCGCGGCGGCGGCTCGGTAAAGTGCTGCTTCGATTCGAGGCTGCGGCAATCGAGCGATTCGCCTTCGGCGAGCTCGGGAAGCCGCACTTTCGACTTGCTCTTTGCGTCGGTTACGCCGTTGGCGCCGGCGGCTCCGGCGCTCTCGTCATCCTTGCCTTCCTCGTATACTTTGGTGAAGCCCGGGAAGCGCACGATCGTCCCGGTCGCGCGGAACGTGTACTCTCGGGCATTGACGTCGACGGTCGTTTGATCGAGCACGGCAGCCGACATCTGCGAGGCGACGAAGCGCTCCCAGATCATCGTGTAGAGCCGCAGATCGTCGCGCTTGAGCACGCCGGCAAGCCGTTGCGGCGTCCGCAGCACGGAGGTCGGGCGGATGGCTTCGTGAGCGTCCTGGGCGCCTTCGCGTACCTTATGAATGCGTCCGCCGGCAAACGCCTCGCCGTAGGTGCCGGCGATGAATTCGCGTGCCGCCTCGCGCGCCTGATCGGAGATGCGCGTCGAGTCCGTACGCATGTAGGTGATCAGACCGACGGTGCCCTCGCTGCCGCCGAGGTCGACGCCTTCATACAGTGCCTGCGCGATCTGCATCGTCCGGCGGACGCGAATCCGAAGCTTGCGCGACGACTCTTGCTGAAGCGTCGAGGTGGTGAACGGCGCCGGAGCGTTGCGACGGACTTCCCGTTTCTTGATCGACGAGACGCTGTAAGCGGCGCCGTCGAGCGCCCGAAGGATGTCGTCCGCTTCCTTCTTGTTAGCGATCTCGAGCTTCGCTCCGCGATGCGCCACCAGCTCCGCGGGAAAGGCAGTCGCGGGGTCGCCCTCGCCGGCCAAAAGCGCTGCGATCGTCCAGTACTCTCGGGGAACGAAGGCGGAGATCTCGCGCTCGCGATCGACGATCAAGCGAACCGCCACGGACTGCACGCGGCCGGCCGATAATCCGCCGCGGACCTTAGCCCAGAGCAGCGGCGAAATCTTGTAGCCCACCAGGCGATCGAGAATGCGCCGCGCCTGCTGCGCGTTCACCCGATTCATATCGATGTGATGGGGATGTTTGAGCGCGGCCAGCGCCGCGTCTTTTGTGATTTCGTGAAGTTCGATCCGCTTGGGGTGCGGCAGTTTGAGCAACTCCGCCAAGTGCCAAGCGATCGCTTCGCCTTCCCGGTCGGGGTCGGTCGCGAGGTAGACGTCGCTAGCGGTTTTGACGGCGCTCTTGAGCTCCTTGATGATGTCGCCCTTGCCCTTGATCGTCAGATATTTCGGCGCGAAGTCGTGCTCCACGTCGACGCCCAGCGTGCTTTTGGGAAGATCGCGAATGTGGCCGACGGAGGCCTTCACGGCGTAGCGCGCCGGAAGAAACTTCTTGATCGTCCGCGCCTTGGTCGGAGACTCCACGATGATCAGGGGCTTTTTCACGGGCCCTAGTATACCGCCGCAGTCAAGACCGGGGCAAATTGCGCCCATATACTCTGTATACCGCGCGCGTACGTATACGCGCGTGCGCGCGAATTTGCACTAATAGGAAAAATCCTTTATGATGCGCTCAAAGCGCCGTTGAGCGCTGTCCAAGTAGCTTATCGTCCCCCGGGGGACGAGGAGGATTGAATGGACTCCGATACCATGAACGAAGGCGGATTAGGCGAAGTGGTTGCCGCCGGCCGCAAGCGCCGCAAGGCGCGCAGAACGGCGCGTAAAACGGCACGTAAGGGCCGCAAGACCGCTCGCAAGAAAGGGCGCGTCAAGAAGGCCGTGGGGCGTAAAGTTGCGCGTAAAGTTCGCAAGACGACGCGCAAGAAGGCCCGCCGGAAAAAAGCCGTGGGGCGTAAAGTCGGACGCAAGGTTCGCAAAGCCACTCGCAAGAGCGCGCGCAAGGGTAAGAAGGCAGCGCGCAAGGCCGGACGCAAGACGCGCAAGGCCGCACGTAAGGGCGGACGCAAGAAGAAAGCCTAGGGAACTCGGGGACCTGAGATGGGCGGTCGCAAATCGCGACCGCCCATTCACTTTTCTAGAACCGGCGCTTGGCCACCGTGTTCTTCGACCCAGTGACACGCCGCGAAATGCCCCGGAGCGTACTCGTTAAAGGCGGGAATTTCGGTAACGCAGCGTTCGAACGCAATCGGGCAGCGCGTATGAAAACGGCAGCCCGAGGGTGGATTCACCGGTGAGGGGATGTCGCCGGTGAGCACGATGCGCTTGCGGCGCTTCTCGAGCGCCGGATCCGGAATCGGGATCGCCGACAACAGCGCGATCGTATAGGGATGGAGCGGATTGTGATACAGTGCGTCGCGGTCGGCCAGCTCGACGATCTTCCCGACGTACATCACCGCAACCCGCGTTGAGATGTGCCGGACCACCGAGAGATCGTGCGCGATGAAGAGGTACGTCAAGCCGAATTGCGCTTGCAGATCCTCGAGCAAGTTGATCACTTGCGCCTGGATCGAGACGTCCAAGGCCGAAACGGGCTCGTCGCAGACGATGAACTTCGGGTCGACGGCGAGCGCCCGCGCGATCCCGATACGTTGGCGCTGACCGCCGGAAAACTCGTGCGGATAGCGATTGGCATGGTACGGCTGAAGTCCGACGAGCCGCAGCAGCTCGATGACGCGATCCTCGACCGCGCTTCCTTCGACGATGCCGTGGACCCGCAACGGCTCGCCAATAATGTCGCCGACGGTCATCCGGGGATTGAGCGACGCGTACGGATCCTGAAAAATGATCTGCATCTCGCGCCGCAGCCGGCGAACCTCGCGACGGCCCAGCGCGATAACGTCTGCACCGTCAAAATGTATGCTGCCCTTCGTCACCGCCAGCAGGCGCAGCAGTAGACGGCCGATGGTCGTTTTGCCGGACCCCGACTCGCCGACGAGTCCGAGCGTTTCGCCGGCGGCGATCGAGAACGAGACGCCGTCGACGGCTTTGACGTCCGCGACGTGACGCGACATCAGGCCGGCATAGATCGGAAAGTATTTATAGAGGTCGTCAACCCGGACCAGGGCACCGTTCGCCGGCGCCGTTGCGGGAACGCTCATAGATCGGCGACCGCCGCCGCAGGGAGATCGAGCGGGCGGTCTTCGACGGCCTCATCGTACAGCCAACAGCGCGCGACGTGCCCGCTACCGAGATCGTAGAGGCGCACCGGCTCGTCACATACGGCCATGCGATAGCCGCACCGGGGAGCAAACGCGCACCCCGGGGGCAATCGTAACAGATTCGGCGGCTGCCCTTTGATCGGTTCGAGCCGCCGGTGTTCGGTGTCGTCGAGGCGCGGCAGCGACGCGAGAAGTCCTTGCGTGTAGGGCATTCCGGGATCCGAAAAGATTTGGTCGGCACTGCCGTATTCGACCATGTTGCCGCCGTACATCACGAGGACGTTCTTGCAAACCTCGGCAACCACGCCTAGATCGTGCGTGATGAGAATGATGGCGGCGCCGGTTTCTTGCTGCAGCTCGTTCATCAACTCGAGTACTTGCGCTTGGATCGTGACGTCGAGCGCGGTCGTCGGCTCGTCGGCGATAAGCAGCTGCGGGTTGCACGACAACGCCATGGCGATCATCACGCGCTGGCGCATTCCGCCCGAAAACTGATGGGGATAGTCGTTAAGGCGCGACTGAGGCGCCGGGATGCGCACCCGTAGCAGCATCTCGATCGCGCGATCCCGGGCGTCACGCTTGTTGAGACCGAGGTGAAGACGAACCGCTTCGGCGATCTGCTCGCCGATCGTGAGGACGGGGTTGAGCGACGTCATCGGATCTTGGAAGATCATCGCGATCTTGTGACCGCGGATCTTGCGCATCTCCGCTTCGCTCTTCTCGGGCAAGCTCTCGCCGTCGAACGCGATGCGGTCGGCCGTGACGGTCGCGTTCTTGGCAAGCAATCGCATGACCGACAGCGCGGTGACCGATTTACCCGAACCCGATTCACCGACGATGCCGAGCGTTTCTCCGGCACCCAGCGAAAAAGTGAGTCCGTTAACCGCTGTGACGGGTCCGTCTTCCGTCCTAAAGGTGACTCGGAGGTTCTTGACCTCGAGTAGTGCCACGCGGCTTTAGATACCCGTGAGCGACAAAATGAACGCGCTGACGACGAACACGACCGCGACGAAGCCGGTCATACGCTTGAGCTGTTCGTCGGCACCCAGGCGCCCGCGATAAGCCGACTCCACGCGCCCGCCGATCGAACCCGTGAGGCCTTCTTGCTTGGTGGTCTGTACGGCCAGCAACGCGACGAGCGCGATCGCCGAAAGGATGAAGATGCCGGCGATGCCGTGCGTCAGCCAAGGAAAGTGCTGCGCTACGGCCGTCTGCACCGGAGCGGCGGACGGGGCGGCAAGCGGTTGCGGCGGCAACGCCTGCGCGGGCAGCGGAGATGCGCCGGCGGGACCCGCCGACGGCGGCGCTGCGACCGGATTTGCTGCGGCTGGAGGCGCACCGGCGGACGATGCGGCGAGAACGAACGAAAACAACGCGGGGTTTTCTCCTTTGTAATAGGCGGCATCTCCGTCCACAGAACCGGCGGAGGGCCCCCAATCCGACCTCAACTTTACGACCGATGGGGCAAGGCCGCCTGCACCTACGCAGGAGTCCTCTCCGATAAGACTCTAGTAGCAGGCGTGTTGGAACCCAACCAATCGGTCGTTCCGCTCAAGCAACGCCGGGTATGGCGCGATCTCGCGCGCATTCTATCGACGATCTTCAACCCGTTCCTAACCGCACTCGCGCTTTTCGTTATCCTATCGCACGCCGGCGCGCGCGACACGCTCGATTTCTGGCGTCTGTTGTTCGTGTCGACGTTCTTCACGTCGATCGGGCCGATGCTCTACGTCTTCTGGCTGTACGCAACCGATCGCATCTCCGATCTCGACATGTCCGTGCGAAGCGAGCGCGAAACGGTGTTCAGCACGTTCGTCGTGTTCTATCTCCTCGGCGCCGGTGCGCTGTGGCTGGTGCACGCACCGCGCGTCATGATCGCGACGATGCTCGGTTATTTTGCGGCCACCCTGATCGTGGGGTACATCACGCGCTATTGGAAGATCAGCACGCACGCGCTTGGCATTACCGCACCGCTGTTCGCTCTTTCGATCTTGTACGGCCGGCAGCCCCTGCCGTTTCTCGTTTTGATACCGATGGTGTGCTGGGCGCGGGTCTATCTCAAGGCGCACACCGTCGCGCAGGTGGTCGCCGGCGCCGCCTTGGCGGTCGTTTCGACCGGTCTCTTCTTCTACGTCTTCCACGTGAGCTCGCTATGATCGCCGAACGCCACGAGGGCGAGTTCGATAAATTCAACGCCAGCATCTCTGCGGCCGTCGAGGCGGTGCGCCAAACCTCCGAGACGATTGCCGCGACGGCGCAAGAGCAGACGACGCTTATGGTCGCCCTTTCCGAAAGCGCCGGTATCCTTGCCAAACAATCGCACGAAACCGCCGAGCGCCTCGCAGCGGCACAATCGCAGGCGCGCGCGGCCGCCGAAGATCTCGGCAACTCGTTCGAGGTGGTCGAGACGCTGCTGACGTCGGTGCAGCAGCTCGCCGAACTCTCGGCCGCAACCGCAGCCGCCATGGACGATTTCGGCCGGCTCATGAGCGAGGTCGGCCGCATGACGGACTTTGTCGAAGAGGTCTCGGACGAAACCCAGCTGCTCGCGCTGAATGCGGCGATTGAAGCGGCGCGAGCCGGGCAGCATGGATTGGGATTTGCGGTCGTAGCCGGTGAGGTCGGACGGCTCGCTAAGACCACCAGCGAATCGACCTCGACGATCAAGCACCTCGTCGGCGACGTGCAGCGCGAAGCCGAAGCGACCATTGCCGCAGTGCGGGCCAACGCACAGCGGTCCGCCGAATCCGCGCCGCTGGCCGATGCGGCGCACTCCTCGCTCGGCGAAATCGCCGAACTCGCCGCCGATCTGTCGGTCGCAATCGATCGCGCCGTCGTGGCTGGTCGCGAGCACAGCACGCTAGCCGCACAGATGCGCCACGATACCGACGGACTCGCGAGCGCCGCCGCCCATCAGGGCCGGCAAGCGCTGGAATCGGCCTTTGCGACGCAGCGGTTGTCCTACTACGGCGCTGAGATTGCGTACATCTCGCGCGCGCGCAGCGTCGCTAAATCCGAGCGCACGTCGCTGCGCGTCGCGACGCTATTGCCGCCGGGCTATCCACCGTCGCGCGCGTGGGAACACGTCAAAGAGCGCGCCGCCGAGCTCTCGGGGGGACGATTGCAGCTCGAGCTGGAGATTCCGTTCGGCGGCGGGTCGGAGTTCGAGGCGCTGCTGCGCGTACGATCGGGCGAGCTGGACATGGTAAGCGTAACCACCTTCGTTGCCGGTGCGCTGCTGCCGTTAGCGCAGCTCTTCGATCTGCCGTTCGTCTTCAGCGACCTGCGCGAAGCGCACGCCGTGCTCGACGGCCCGCTCGGCAAACACGTGCTCGCGTCGTTCGGTTCGTTCGGCGTCACCGGTATGGCGTATTTCGAGAACGGAATGCGGCACTTTACGAACTCGCTGCGGCCGATCGCTCGCCCGCACGACATGAAGCGCATGCGCGTTCGCATTCAGGATTCGGTCGTGTATCTCGCGCTCATGCACGCCTTGGGCGCAAGTCCGAAAGTTATTCCGTTCCCGCAGCTGCGCCGAGCGTTGGCCGACCACGAAGTCGACGCGCAGGAAAATCCGCTGCCGAATATCCTCGGCGCGCGCCTGCACGAAGTGCAAAGCTACCTCACGCTCACCGCACACGCATACAACACGCAAGTAGTGCTCGCCAACGTGGAACGGATGCACGCGCTCACCGACGACGATCGCGACGTGCTGCACGTCGCCTTCTCCGAGGCCACCGACGTCCACCGCCGGCTCGCCGCCGAGGAGGAGCTGCACGCGATCGCCGAGTTGCGCAAACGGCTGCAGATCCACGAGCTCGAGCCCACCGAGCGCGAAGCGTTCGTCAGCGCCGCACGGTTCGTTTGGGAACGCATGGAGCCGCTCTTCCCCACCGACGTGTATCGCCTGCTCGTCGCGCGAAACCTCGGAGCCTGGCACCCCAAGACGGCCATCGCCGATCGCGGCCATCAAAGCTTTACCTTGGACGATATCGTTACGTCGATCGACGACTCGGTTCGCTCGGTTCGCAGTACCGGCGACGGAATCTCCGTACTGGCGCGTTCGCAGATTGCCGGCCTGGAGGCGCTCGCGCAGCACGCCGCGCGCCTTAGTGCCAGCAACCGTACGCTGGCGGGAGAGTTTTCACAGCTGCGCGACCGGTTCGCGGCGGTGGCGCCGCAAGTCGAAACGATGCGCGGGACGGTCGATCACCTCATCTCCACGATCGAGACGTTATCGTCTATGGCGCTTCAAAGCCGCAAAGCCCTCGATCAGTTCGCGAATTCGATGAAGCAGATCGTCGAGATCATCGCGCTCGTCCGATCGGTGTCCGACAAAACGAACCTTTTGGCGCTCAATGCCGCGATTGAGGCGGCGCGCGCCGGCGACTTCGGTAAGGGTTTCAACGTCGTTGCCGGCGAGGTGCGCAATCTCGCCGAGAAAACCAAGGCCTCGACCAAAGAGATTCGGATGGTTCTTACCGATCTCGAACAGCGCGGGAAGGAAGCCGCCGTCGCGATCGGATCGGGCGTTTCCAAAGCCGAGCATAGTTCCCGCCAAGCGCGCGCCGCTCAGGAGGCGTTCGGGCGCATCGAAACGTTCGCATTTTCCGCTTCGCGCACGCTGGGCGACGCGCACGAAGCCGCCGAGGCCGAATCGCAGCGCTCGCACGCCATGTCGGGAGACTATTCGCAGATGGCGACGCTCGTCGACAACTACGCTAACGACAGTACGCGCGCGCTCGGCGTTACGGTGGAGCTGGAACACCAGCGCAAAGCGCTCTTCGCCTAGCGCGAGTCGACCGTGATGTTCTTCCAGAGCTCGGCCGCGCGAGCGACGAACTCCTCACGCTCCACCCCGAGGCGGCGCTCGGTTTCGGGCATGGTTGGCGGAAGGACCGCCAGCAGCACGTCGCGATCGTGCGATTCGCCGAGCGCATCCTGAATGGCGGCGAGTTTTTGGGCGAGCAGCTCCAGTTCCCGGTAGCGATGCGAAAATCGTTCGAGCGCGTAACGCAGCCGCTTGCACGCGATGCGAAAATCGTGCAATGCCTGCGGCTCTCGCGATTCGAGCGCGACGGCGAGCGCCAGCACTTCCTCGTGCCGTACCCGCAGCACGCGTTCGACGACGTCCGCGACTTTGCGCGCACCGCGCAGATCGATCCGCCGCGGTTTCACGAAAACTTCGTCCTGCGCAGCCGTTTGCACGCCGTCGTCGTGGCGCGCTGTTTACGTTCGCGCAGTTGATCGAGCAGCGCGCGCGCCTCGACGTGCTCGCTTTCGTCCAGGGTTCGTTCCAGCAGCGCCAGCAAAACGGCGGCGTCGCGCGCGGCATCCGTAAAGGCAGCGGCGCGCTTGACTTGGCGGAGAAGCTTTTTTTGCCCGGCGAGATCGCGGACGTCTTCCAAGAACGAGCGCAGCCGGCGGCCCGTCGTGCGGACGTCGTGCAGACACTCTTCCTCCGGATTCTTCAAAAAGCGGCGGCGGGCGCGCTCCAATCGGCGCCGCTCGGCGTCAATCGTTTTTGCCAGCCACTTCATACGAATGAATCGTCCCCGTGCTGGGAGAATCCCTTGGGACAACGTGAGGTCGTTGAGGTTACCCCTGCTCTTACTCGTGTTGGCCCTCGTGGCGGCCGGCACGTGGTACCTCCTCTCTCATCGACCGGGGACCGCGGGGGGAGCACTGACGGTCTACTACACCAAACTCGACGGCACGACGCTCGGTACGCTGAGCGTCTCTTTACGTCCGCAACAGCCGGGCGAGAGCGACGCCGAGCATCTGCATAACGTCGCGCTGTACGCCGCCGTCGAGGCGGTTGCCGGCCCACCGAGCGAGATCCAGGCGATTCGATTCCCGGTGGGAACTCGCGTCCTAGACGCCCGCGTTAACGGATCGACGGCAACGGTCGATTTATCTAAGGAAGTAGCGCAGCAGCCCGGAGGCGCGTTCGCCGAGACCGGCGAGTTCAAGGCATTGGTTTATACGTTGACGGGCGTGCGCGGAATCGATGGCGTGCAGATAAAGATCGACGGCCACGTCGTGCCGACGCTACCGGGGGGGCATGTTGAACTTGATACGCCGCTTCACCGCTCAGATTTTTAAAATACTCGTGTACCAACATACGCTTCGTCCCTCGGCGCCTCGGCCTAATCGATATCTAGCCGTTTTTGGGTTGTGCTTGGCGTTGAGCGCGGCGCCGGCATGGGCCGACGCCACGATTACGGCGACGTACGGCTCGCAGACCATTCGATTCACCCACGTCGCGTCGCAAAACGGCTCCGAAGCGATCGGCACCCAGGATCCTGGATTCGCGGCGCTTTTGCGCGCGACGGGCGCCGTGCTGACGTGGAAACCGGGCGAACGTTACGTGATGATCACGACCGCAGTTCCGGTCGTCGTCAGCTTCTCCGTCGGGGACCGCCGCTACGACGTCGGTCCGATCTCCTTGCAAGCGGCGTTCGCTCCGTACCAGAGCGGCTCCGAAGTCTATCTGCCGTTCGACGAAGTACTGCGGGCGCTCGATCTAGATTTGCGCCAAGACGGTACGGCTTTGTACCTTCAGCCGCAGCTCGCGTCGCTCGACGTTTCGACGCAAGGCGGTCGCGCAACCATCGTCGCGCACGGCGGCGCTCCGCTGCGGCCTCGCGTCGTGAGCCAAAACGGTGCGGCCGTCGTCTACGAGTTCGACGGCGTGGGGACCACCTTGACCGGCACGCGCGCAGTGAATGCCGCCGGCATTCGGACGCTCCAGATCGCGCAGACCGGCAGCGTTCGGGATCCCAAGACCTTGGTGACGGTGACGCTCTCACCGGGAGCGTCGGTGCAACCGCCGCACAGCAACGACGACCGCGACGTCGTCCTCGCTTTCGGCGGCACGGAACAGCCGCAGCAAACGCAAAGCGTGCAGCAGCCCGCACCGAACGCGCCTCAAGATTCCAATGCGGCGCCGGCCGCCGCGGCTCCAGCCGGGCCGGCCATCGTCACCGGCGTGACCGTCCAGCAAACCGCCGACGGGTACACGGTGTCAATTGCGGTCAGCGGAAACGCTGCCTTCGAGTGGCATCGATTGCGCGATCCCGACAACCGGTTCTGGGTCGACATCTCGGGCGCGCAGCTGCAGGGGCCGCCCATCGAGCAAGACGAGCCCGACCCGCTCGTGTCGCTGCGCGTCCGTCAGAACGATCCGCAGACCGTGCGCGTCGCGATTTCGCTGCTGGGGCCGAAGGCGCTCGGTCTTTCGCCGTCGGCAACGGGATTGAACGTCGAAGTTTCGCGTCAAGACGCGTCCGACGTCGCTCGCAGCGGCAGCGGCAGCATCGGCAGCGTGATCTCGTCCAACGAACAGCAGGAAGCGCTGGTTACCCCGGCGCCGATCGACGAGAACGACGCCGGCGACGGAAATGACACGACTTGGAAGTTCGGACCGCGCGACGGCAGTGATTACGTACCGTCGAATCCGCGTCTGATCGTCATCGATCCCGGGCACGGCGGAAGCGATCCCGGTTCTCAGCACGGTGCGTTACGCGAAGCAGACCTCACGCTCGACATGGCCAATCGCTTACGCGATCTGCTCACCGCGCGCGGCTGGCAAGTACGCATGACCCGCGACACCGACGTCGACGTCTACGGAGCCGACGCATCGGCCAAACAGGAGTTGCAAGCGCGCGACGATGTAGCCAATAACGCGGGGGCGCGCATGTTCGTCAGCCTACACGCCAACGCGTTTATCAACTCGGGCCCCTACGGAACGACCTGCTACATCTCGAAGCAAAGCGACTGGGCGCTCGCGCGGATCGTCAACCGGCATCTCGCCTCGGATGGGACGAAGAACGACGGCATCGTCAAGAGTCACCTTTACGTGACGCTGCACGCGCACATGCCGGCCGTGCTGATCGAAACGGCGTTTCTGACGAATCCCGACGATTACGCGTTGCTGTCGTCCTCGGCGTGGCGTCAGAAGGTAGCGCAAGAGATTGCCGACGGCATCGGCGAATACGCGCAAGCGTATCCGGTTTCGAATCAACCGGCGCTCTAGCGAGGTTTTCCCTCTTTGATCGGTCTCTTCGACTCCGGGCTCGGCGGTCTCACCGTCGTTCGGCGCCTGCGCGAGCGGCTTCCGGACGCGGATCTGCTGTTCTTCGCAGATCAAGCCAACGTTCCGTACGGCGATCGTGATCCGGAAGAACTTTATCGGTTGTTGTCGGCTAATCTCGCGTGGCTCGACGCCCAAGGCGTTGCGGCTATTGCCATTGCATGCAACACGTCCTGCGCGATCGCCGAACGATACGGCTGGCCGTCGACGCGCGCGCACGTCCTCGACTTGATCGACTCCGCAGCGACGATCGTACAGCGCGCCCGCCACCGGCGGATCGGCGTGATCGCTACGGCCGCTACCGTCGCTGCGGGATCGTACGGGCGCACGTTGCGCTCGGCGGTCGCGGGTGCCGAGGTGTGGGAAATTGCCGCGCCGGCACTGGTGCCGCTGGTCGAGAGCGGCGACGTCGCATCGGCGCGCGCGCGAGACGCGGTTGCCGCAGCGTGCGCGGAGCTGCCGCGCGATCTCGATGCGGTCATCTACGGCTGCACGCACTATCCGCTGCTCGAAGCGCACTTTCGCGAAGCGCTGCCGCGCGAGGTCGCGTTGATCGATCCGGCGGTCATGCACGCCGAGCGCGCCGCGTCGCTGCACGACGACGGAGAGCGCAAAGAATCGGGCGTGACGCGCTACGTCACCAGCGGCGACCTCGAGCGTTTCCGAAGCAACGTCGAGCGAATCATGGGCGAACTCCGGCCCCGCGCGGAGCGCATCGCGCCGCTAGAGCCGACGGTCGTGTTTCCGGAAACGATCGAAGGTTAACGGCTACCCCGGCCCGTGACCGTCATCCGGTGACGGGTCGCCGCCTCCGCCTTCACCGCCTTCACCGCCGCCGGGATTCAGACCGCCGCAGCCTTGACCGACTGCCTTGACTGCGAGAAAAACTCCTACCACTGCGGCAGTCGCTTTGACTTCGGCACCGGCCACACTCGCCGCAATCGGTATACCCGATACCGTTAACTTGCAGATCTCTTCGTCGCACGCCGGTCCGGGGTGTTCGCACTCTTTGTCCGCTTCGTGAATCTCGTAGACGTCGTACGCCTGCTGGAGCCTCGTGAGCATCGTGCCTTCCTCTTCCATTTCGGGCCCCCAACCGCCGGGCAGCCGTCCTACGACGCTCGCAGATGACGGATCGATATCCCACCACTGCGGTTGTCCGCCGGACGCTTGCAGCGCGACGTTTGCGCCGTCGAGACTATCGGGCACGTTTTTCGCAACCGCGTACGTCGCACTCTTCTTGTTCGCAAGCCACGCCGTCATCGCTCCGGCACCGTTAGCGCCCAAGAGGTCGCGCTCGATCCAGGTGTCGCCCCAACCGCGCGCGAGATTTGCCGCTGCGAGAGCCGGCTGCGGAGAGACGGCGTTCATTCCGTTGTCGGCAATATCGAAAACGGTACGGTACGTCGCCTGCGAGCCGTTCGTTCCGGCAACGGTCGTATGGACCATGACGACGTCGGGCCGGTCGCGGAACAGCCGCAGACTATTGCGATCGCCGAGGGCGGCCGCAAGCGCGTCGTCGCGCGAGTAAAAGGCCGCGAGCAAGCTAGGGTAGAGCCCTTGATTCGGCTTCTTACCGCCGGCCGCTTGTGCCGCGGCGTTTTCGGTGAGAATCCGCGCGTCGCGAGCCGTTTCGTACAAGAAGAACATCGGGGCCGATCCGGGCGCCAAGACGATCGTATGAATGCCGCTGATCGTTTGCGCCCCGGTCCCGGCTGCGGACCGGTCGAAGATCGTTCGGCGAATCGTCGACGTTGCACCGGCGCCGGTCGCTCGATCCACCTGCAGCACGAGAGAGTCGGGCAGTTGCGACGCCGCGATCGTCTTGCCCGTCTTCACGCTCGATCCGAGCACGATCGCCGTTTCGAGCACCTGCGGATTTCCATCTTGAGGAGTGACGCCGGCGATGAGCGGCGAGTACGCAAGATCCGGAATCGCCCCGATTCCTTCGGCCAAAATCGTTTGCGCGCCGCCGCTGGTGGCGATCAGGCGGATGCGCGCGTGCATCGTATCGTCGTTCGGAAAGGTCGGACTCTCTTTGAACGCAGCGTCCGCCGTACCGAGATGTTGGCCTTCGTGCATCGACGGCAGCGCCGGATCGAGATCCATCTGTTTGCCGTTGGCATAGACGCGAATCCAGTAGTGCTGCGCCGGTACGCGCGACGCATCGATTCCACCGGCTCCCACCGGCGCGTTAGCGGCTTGCAGCTTCGGCGTCGCCCACGAGGCAAATGCCGCGCCGGCGACGGCGCGGGCGTTGGTGTACGCGGCCGCGTCGGCGTCCGTTTGGGGAACGATCAGTCTAGGCGCCGAAGCGGCAGCGGCGGCCACCTGCGCGCGCTCGCCGTCTGAAAGCGTCCCGCGATCGAAGCGCGCGGCGATGCCTTTCTTGGCAAGCAGCCACGACAGCAGCCGCGCTTTGTCTGCGGAGTTACCGGCGCGTCCCAACCACGTGCCGATAGCTCCCCGCATCGAACCAGCGTACACGTCGGTGCCGACGTTATCGCGCACGAAGCGATACACGGCAACGGGATCGTTCGGGAGCGTGTCCGCTAACCGGTCGAGATTGTATTCGCTCGTCGGAATGGCGTCCTCGAGCTTGCGCGCGTTGGCGATCTTGGGGTCCGGCGTTGCGGGCGCCGTCGTTCCAAATTGAGCGCCCACGAGACTTCCGGCGGCGACCGTCTTAGCGGCATAGCCTTCTTCGACGATGCCGTCATCGACTTGGTCCGACCCGAGCACGCTTGTCGGAACGACCGTTTCGTTCGCTCCGCGTATCGACGGATCTGAAGGCGCGGGCTGCCACGCATCGCCGGCGATGGGGGCGTTCGCCGAAGGTCCCGGCGGAGACCCGGCAACGGTCGTCATCGCCTGTTGCGATGCTACGAAGTTGGGCAGCACGTGCGACGCCGTCAACGCCGCGCTCGCGGCGAAGGCGCCGATCACCCATACGGCATTGAGGACGAGCGCAGCGGTGGGACGCCTCCACAGAAAAACGATGGTCGCAATCGCGAGCACTGCGGCAGCGAGCGTGCACTCGAGCACGGTCGAGCCGGCGTGGACGTTTGCGACGACGAGATAGATTGCACCGCCTGCAAGCACGAGTGCGAGAACCCGGGCGATCCAACGATTCATCGCGACGCTCCTACTTGAAAATCTCGTAGGCGATGGTGGCGGCAGCCGCTGCGCCAGCGCCGACCCAAGCCATCGTACTGACTGAGATCGTAATAACTCGCCCCGAAGAAGCACAGTCTTCGCCGATTTCCGTGCTCGCTATGCATTTTGCGTAGAGCTCCTCCACCGGTTCGAACTCCTGCTCCAGGTCGGCGTAGTACGATTGCCGGACCCCGTTGAAGCCGGTGATCGGTTTGGGCGGTCCGGGAAATCCGCCCGCCGCCGGACGCATGAACGCGTTCATGCTGCCGTCGACGTCGCCTAAAACCGCGTGCACGTCCCCGGTCGCGGACGCGATCTGCCACCACCCTGCGACTCCGCCGGCGAGCACTGCCTTTGGAACGATCAGCGTATCGCCGCCCGCGAGCGCGGCCGCCAGCCGCGACTTCGTTTGCGGATCGGCCGCCGCCGGCGATCCCGGTCCAATCGCGACGACGCTTCCCGATTCGGCGAGCGAGCTCGTCGTCACGAATTCCGGGCTTCCCTCGGAACTCGACGGCACGCTGAGCTCGTGCTCGAGCGCGCCCTCGAGCGCACCGAACAAGAGCTTGTGCTGCGCGAGCGCGCTTTGCGCCGATTCGTCCTTCGCAACCCCGCGCAACGCGTCGCGCCGCAGATCCGATTCTACGACGATTTTATCGGCGCGCCCCGACTGGTCGGGACCGACGCTCCACATGAAGATGCGCGGCGAGTCTGCATAGAGCCGCAGCCCCGGGGTGTCGTTGATTGCGGGAACGATCACGTGATCGCTGGCGACAAACCAGCTCAAGTCGCGAATCGCAAGCGGCCAAACCTGCTCTTCGAATGTCGGCGACGCCGGATTGCGCGACGGATACGTGCCGTTGGACAAGTATTTCTCGGCGGCTGCAAACGACGGCAAGTTATGTTTGCCGGCGCTAAACCAGATGTTGTAGATGGTCTGGGGATACGCGAGCTCTGCGCCGATACGCGCGAGATCGTGCAGTTTCGACGGGTCCGGGTTGGCCGCGCTCCGCCAGGCGGCGTCGGCACGGTCGATCAGCGGGCGCTCCGTCACGTCTTTGCGGCCGTCCGGAAAATCTATCTCGAACTCGAGGCGCTCGGCAACGAACGCGTTCGCCGCGGTACTGCTGCCCGGAGCTGTCGTCCCGAATGCGTTGACCGCGGCTTGGACGGAGTTGGGCGGCGCCGTCCCCGCAGCCGAAGCGCCGGAGCCAAAATCGATCGGCTTGCCGACGGCCCTAGCGCCGTTGAAATACAGCAACGGCTCCTGAACGTCTTTGTTGCCGAAGATAAACTGCACGTTGCCGCCTTGACCGTTGAACGGCCGGTACACGCGGTGCGCCAGGTACACTTGCTTGTCGATAATCTGATACGCCGGAACCGTCTGCTCCAGTGCGACGTCCTTGACGAGCACTCCATTGACGAGCCGCTCCGTCGTCACTCGAATGGTGACCTGCTGCATCAGCGGAACCGGAGGTTTGTCGTAGGTTTGCTGCGCGGCCGCATAGCTCTGTCCGACGGTAGCATCGCGAAAGGATGGGTCGAGATCGATCCATTGTCCGTCGCGCTGCGCTTGCACCCAGGCGTGAGATTGAATTTCTTTGACGACGTCGTCGTGCGACGGTGCCGTCACCGCGGGAACGCCGTTTCCGAGCGCGGCAAGCATGAGATGGTAATCGCGGCGTCCGCGATCGAAGATGCGCGCCATGACCGGCCCGCGCATCGACGGATCCGGGTTCGCCCCGCTCGGGTCCGGCTCGAAGATGCGCGCGTATAACCGTTCGGCTTGCGCGGGTGGCAGCTCTCCGGTCGCGATGCGCACGGGAATCTTATTAATTTGCAGCAATGCGGCTAACAGCATCGCGCGGTCGGCGGCGTTTCCGGCACGCGCGTAGAGCGTTCCCTTCGATCCTCGCAGGATGCCGTCGTAG
This sequence comes from Vulcanimicrobiota bacterium, assembly GCA_019236975.1. GTDB lineage: Bacteria > Vulcanimicrobiota > Vulcanimicrobiia > Vulcanimicrobiales > Vulcanimicrobiaceae > JAFAHZ01. The sequence goes on from JAFAHZ010000314.1 coordinate 31,343, forward strand.
GCCTCGTAGCGCACGTTGTCGCGCACCCACGCAAATGCGCTCTCGATCGTCGGGACCTGCGCGGCCAACGCGGGAAGAGCGTAATCTTCCGGTTTAAGCGCTTTGGCGGCGCTGTCCATTTTCGCCGCTGCGTCCTGTGGCGAGAGCTCGGCCTGCGCCGGCTCCGCCGATGGATGCGCGCCGCCCAAAGCGATACCGGCCGCAAAGCTCGCAGCAATCCAACAGGCGTTGAGAATCGCGGCGAAGGCGGGCGCGCGCCATAAGAGGACCGCCGTACCGATACAGAGCACGGCCGCGCCGAGTGCCGCTTCCAGAACGGCGCGCGCAGCGTGGACGTCGAGGACGACGAGATACGCAGCCGCACCAGCGAAGGCCAGGGCTAAGATGCGAGCGATCGACGCTTTCATGACGCTCTCCTAGGCATTCGAGCAAGGGCCGGTCCGCGATTCTAGGCGAGCGCCCGGTTGCTGACGACCGGCCAACGCACTAAACCATATAGGTTTTGGGCGGCGCTTCCATTTCAAGGATGGGACGATCGATGGTAAAATCCGCGATTGGACTGCGCGTCGCGCCGTCGACGGCCAGCTCGCCGAGAACTCGACCTATCACCGACGCGAACTTGAAGGCGTGACCGGCGCCGATGGCTACGCTCACGTTGGGATGGTCCGCCAGGCGGTCGATGACGAAGTCGCGATCCGGGGTCAGCGTGTAGAGACAGGTTTTCACCAATTGCTGCGGCCCTGCGGCGTCGGGAAGCACGCGCGACAAGAACGACGAGACGCGCGCCGTAATGTCTGGATCCTCCTCGAACGAACGCGTATCTGGGTCGACCGGTTTACCGCCGGCGTCTTGGGTGACTTTGACGGCTCCCTCTTCGCCAAACACCGGGAAGCCGTAAAAAGAGGGATCGTCCATCCAAATCCACACCGGAAACGAACCGAACGCAAACTTCGAGACGTCGCGCGGGCGGAAGTACATCGCCTGTTCCTTGGTGACTTCGAGCGGCAGCTTCACGCCGAAATGCTGCAGCGCGCGATTGCTCCACGGGCCCGCTGCGATAAGGAGATGGCGAGTGCGATATCGTTCGCCCCCGGCGACGACGTCGATCTCCCCTCCGGACGCCTCGATTGCGGTGACCGGGGAGTTCTCAACGAGCGTCGCGCCGTGTGCGCGCGCCGAACGCTGATGCGCGGCCGTCGCGCGTTCGGCGGCAACGATCCCGCCGTCGGGCTGAAACAGACCGCGAACGTCGTCGCCGACGGCAAACGCCGGCCAGCGTCTACGAATCTCGCCGGCATCGAGCCACTCGAACGGCACGCTCTCGGATCGCATCGCGTCGGCGTACCCTTCCAGCGGAATAGCACCATCGCGCGGACCGACGTCTAAACCACCCGTCTTAAAGACGACTCGCTCGCCGGAATCCCGTTCCACCGATTGCCAGGCCGCGTACGCCTCTTTGGCCAGGCGCACGTACGGCGCCGTGACGTACGACAAACGAATGATGCGCGAGTGGTCGTGCGACTCGCCGCGCGCGTGGCCGAGTGCGAACTGCTCGATTCCCAGCGTGCGAACGCCGCGCTTTGCCAACCAATACGCAGCACCGCTGCCGATGCCGCCGAGGCCGAGCACGATCGCGTCGTAGTCGCGCGTCATGTGTCGCCGAGCCGCTGTTTGACGTAACGCCGGATATCGAGACTCGAGTCTTCCATCGGCGCGTAGTAGCCGTATTCAAACTTGTGCGAACGCATGCCGTCCTGCACCATCGCGCAAATCGCCCAATCCTGGCGGTTGACGAGGTCCCAAAACTCGATCGCGTCGGATGGGTCGAAATCGGACGCTGCGATCGCGTCGGGATGGAATAAGAAGTCGCACGCAACGGTCGTTCTTGCCGCGCTCTGGGGCCACAGCGAGAACGCCGCGACGTGGTCGGCCGATAGGCTCAGCATGAAGTTGGGATAGATCAGCTCGCCTTTGTGGCGCACGCGTTCGTCTTCGTCGAGTCCCGCGAACGGCTTGCGATTGGACGTTCCGGTCGACGTGAACGTCCACGCACCCTCACGGTGCGGAATGCCGCGCTCCCAATCCAGCCCCGAGCCGCCGCGACGCTTGAATGCCGGCACGACCTGACAGAGTTCCGGATGCACGCCGGCGCAGTGGTAACACTCGTTGTAGTTTTCGAGAAGCACTTTCCAGTTGGCGTCGACCTCGTAGACGATGCTGCGAACGGTGCGCAGCTCCGCGAGCGGATAGCGCGACAGCCGATTCGGGATTTCACCGAGCTGCTCGAGCAAGGACTGTTGTCCGCGACTCACCCGCACGAACAGAAAACCGCCCCACATATCGACGGCGACTTCGTGCAGCCGGCGAGCTTCCGCCGGCACGGCTTCGTCTTCCACGAACGGCGTAGCCAACAGCGTTCCGTCGGTATCGTACGCCCAGCCGTGATACGGGCAGCGGATCGCGCCGCGGTGCACGCCCTCGCCGCAGAGTAAACGGCTGCCGCGATGACGACAGAAATTCAAGTGTCCGTGCAGGGTGCCGTCGCGGCCGGCGATGACGATGACGCTCTCGCCGGCAACCTCGAAAACTGCGTACGCGCCCGGCTCCGCGAACCGGTCCGCCCTTCCGGCAAAAAACCACTGGTTCCAGAAAATCGCTCGGCGCTCGCGCTCGAAGAACGCCTCGTCCCAGTAGGCTGCTCGGGGGAGGCTGGATTCGAGCCCCTGTTCGGCCACTATCGACTAGCTCCCGAAAGATTATGGGGTAATATGGCAAAAGCGCCAAATGAATCGCTGGTTGGCAGGAGATTCTGTCAAACGCGCTCAAATCCTCGGCTCTTAGACCTCTTTCGCCCTTCGACGTTCTCAGGGTGACACGCATGCATACTTTCGCACGACCGACCGTAGGCGCGGGCGCTATGACGCTCGACGCCGCGTGGTACACTTCTCCGGCCGCCTTCGCAACCGAACGCGAACGCATCTTCTCGCAGCGCTGGATTCTCGTCGGCCGCGAGGAGCAGATCGATAAGCCCGGCGACTACTTCGTTGCCGACGTCGACGGTCAGAGCATCATCGTCACGCGCGATTCGCAGCGCGCGATTCATGCGTTCTATAACGTTTGCCGGCACCGCGGAACGCGCGTGTGCGAGGCGTCATCCGGGCATTTCCAGGGGTCGATCCAATGTCCGTACCACGCCTGGACCTACGGTCTGGACGGGACGCTCAAAGCCGCCCGCAATATGGCGGAAGTTTCGGGATTCGACCGCTCGCAGTATCCCCTCCACGAGTCGGCGGCCGCCGCGTGGGAAGGGTTTATCTTCGTCAATCTGAGCGACGCGCTTCGACAGGCTCCGCGCGAGGCACAGACGGCTTTCGATCGCGAGTTCGCACCCTTGATCGGCCGCTTCGCCAAGTGGGACATCGCCAACTTGAAGACCGCGCGCACGATTCACTACGATCTCGCCTGCAACTGGAAACTGGTTTTTCTCAACTACTCAGAGTGCTACCACTGTCCGCTGGTGCATCCCCAACTCGATAAGCTTTCGCCTTCCGATAGCGGCCGAAACGATCTCTCGGACGGCCCGTTTCTGGGCGGCTATTCCGAGTTGCGCGCCGAGGCAACGAGCCTCACGACGAGCGGTCACACCTCGCGTCCTCCGCTGGGCAGCGTGAGCGGCGACGACGTCAATCGCATCTACTACTACACCATCTTCCCATCGATGCTGTTGAGCCTTCACGCCGATTACGTCATGGTCCATTACGCCAAACCCGTCGGGCCGGATCGAACGGAAGTACGGTGCGCGTGGCTATTCGATGCCGCCGAGATGGCCAAACCCGGATTCGATCCGAGCGACGCGGTCGATTTTTGGGATCTGACCAATCGTCAGGATTGGCACGTCAACGAGCTAACGCAGCTCGGCATGCAATCCCGCGCGTACACGCCAGGCCCGTACTCCAATGCCGAGGGTTTGCTGACGGCGTTCGATCGCTACTATCTCAGCGTGATGCGTTGATCGCAGACGCTGCGATCGCGCTGATGCTGAGTTGGCGGAATATCGGACCGGCACTCGCCGGGGGACGGACCGCCGCGGTAGCCGGAACTGATGCCGACCCCAACCTCTACTACTTCGGGAGCGCGGGCGGCGGCGCGTTCAAGACGACGGACTCGGGACTGACGTGGCTTCCCGTGTGGCCGCAGAATGCTGCGGCGGCAATCGGTGCCATCGCCATCGCGCCGTCCGATCGCGACGTCGTGTGGGCCGGGACCGGCGAACCGAATCCTCGCAACGACGCGTCCTACGGCGATGGCGTTTGGGTAACGCATGACGGGGCGCGTCATTGGCTGCACCGCGGCCTGGACGGCACGTACGCAGTAGCCAAGATTCTCGTCGATCCGCGCGACCCCAACGCCGTTCTTGTGGGCGCGCTCGGCAATCCGTTCCGCGATACGAACGACCGCGGCGTCTACCGCACGACCGACGGCGGCAAGACGTGGCGGCAGACGCTGTACGCGGGCCCGCAGAGCGGGGTTTCCGACATGGATTGGGATCCGCACGACCCGCGCATCGTGTACGCCGGCGTATGGCAATTTCGCCGCAAACCGTGGACGTTTACGAGCGGCGGCCCGATCGACGGCATCTACAAATCGATCGACGGCGGATCGACGTGGCGCCGATTGAGCGGCGGCGGTTTACCTGGCGGCGTCGTAGGCCGAATCGGTATCGCGGTCGCGCCAAGCGAACCCAATCGCGTGTACGCTTTGATCCAATCAAAGGTGGGCCTCCTGTGGCGTTCCGACGACGCAGGCGCGCATTGGCGGGCGATGTCGAACGACACCCTCATCGATCAGCGGCCTTTCTATATGAGCCGCCTGATCGTCGATCCCGTCAACGCCGATCGCGTTTTTTTCGCTTCGGAGAATCTTATTGAAACGCGCGACGGCGGCAAAACGTTTGAAGACGTCACCACCGCCGTGCATCAGGACCATCACGGTTTTTGGATCTCGCGCAACGGGCGGCGTCTCATCGAATCCAACGACGGCGGCTCGCCGATTTCGATCGACGGCGGCAAGACCTGGGACTGGCGTTTCAACGCCGACCTCGCGCAGATCTACCACATCGGATACGACCGTCAGAATCCGTACCGCGTCTGTGCCGCAATGCAAGACGACGACTCGTATTGCGCGCCGAATACGTCGCTAAGCCCGCTGGGCTTGACGGAACGCGATTGGCGAGACGTCGCCAACGATGCAGACGGCGTTGCCGTTTGGCCCGATCCGGTCGACCCCACCGACGTTTGGAACGTCGGCATCAACGAACTCAACGGTCAGCTCGGCATTTTCAATCTCGACTCGCGCCAAAACTACGACGTGACGCCGTACGTACGCGATACGAACGGCCGTCCGCTGGCGGGCCTTCCGTACCGGTTTAACTGGGAGGCGCCGCTCGCGGTCGAGCAGATCCAAGGAAGCACGGTCGCGTATTTCGGTGCTAACGTCGTCTTCAAAACGACGGATCGAGGGCGCACGTGGACGGCCATTAGCCCCGACTTGACGCGAAACGATCCGAGTAAACAGCAGCTCGCCGGCGGGCCGATTAACACCGATATCTCCGGCGCAGAGTTTTACGACACGCTGCTCGACATCGCTCCGTCGCCAATCGACGCAAGCGTCATATGGACGGGCAGCGACGACGGTTCGATTTGGCGCACCACCGACGGCGGAGCGCATTGGCGTGACGCGACGCCCAAGCACGTGCCGCCGTGGGGGCGCGTCGAGACCGTCGAGCCGTCGCGTACGTCGATCGAGCGCGCGTACGCCGTGATCAACCGTCACGGCATGGGCGACCGCGCGCCATACGTCATCGCGACCGGCGACGGCGGCACGACGTGGCAATCCGTTGCCGGCGGTTTACCGCGCGACGAACCGGCGCACGTCGTGCGCGAGGATCCTCGCAACCCCGACGTGCTCTATGCCGGGCTCGAAGAGGGGGCGTGGATGAGTTTCGATCGAGGCGCGCATTGGCGCAGCCTTCAGCTCGATATGCCTGCCGTTTCGATTCACGACCTGCGCGTCCAACCGGATGCGAACGACCTGATCGCCGGTACGCACGGGCGCGGGCTCTACATTCTCGACGATCTCGCCCCACTACAGGGGCTCGCCGCCGCGCAGCAAGCCGCCGCACCGTTCTTCTTCGCGCCGCGCACCGCCTATACGTGGTTCGTCTGGTGGTCGGGACAGTATGGCACGCACGACGACGAATGCTGCGTGCCGTCGGGCGTCTTCAGCGGAACGGATGCGCAGTACGGCGCGATCTTCTCGTACTACCTGCCGCGTGCGCTCGGCAGCGCGCCGTGGTTTGAGATACTCGATGCCGGCGGGCGGAGAATTCGGCGCGTCGAGGCCGATAACGCAGCCGGCGTACATCGCACGGCGTGGGACCTGCTCGAAACGCCGGTCGTTCCCTGGAACCGGGCGCGAGATTGGAATAAGGCGTGGAGCGCGCCGATGGTCGTTCCCGGCGCGTACACCGTCGTCTTTCACGCCGGCGCCGCGAGCACTTCGCAGCGGCTCGAGGTGAACCCCGATCCTCGGGCGCATTGGACGCAGCAACAGTACGTCGCCCGTCACGATTTTCTTACGGAGCTCGATTCGGAGCTGTCACACATCGACACGATGCTCAACGCCCTCGACCAGCTTCGCCCGCATGCCGCGGTCGCCGGCCGCCGGGCTATCGATGCCGTTTACTCGCGGCTGACGTCCGGCGTCGTGAACTCCGAAGACAACCAATGGCGCCCCGACCGCCTGCGCGAGCGCGTCACGATTTTGCTGGGCGTCGTCAATTTATCGCAGGGGCCTCCGCTGCCGCCGCATCTCAAAGAAGCCGCCGAAATTCGCACGGAGTTTGCATCCGTACTCGCCGCTTACCATGCGTTAGGAGCGCACGAATGATACGTAACGTCCTTATCGCCTTGCTGGTGCTCGTCTTGACGGTGCCCGCCCGAGCGGGAACGACCGGCGGATTGAGCGGCACGGTTGTCGATTCCGACACGCACGCGCCGATTGCGGGGGCGCGCGTCACCGCAACCAGTCCGTCGCAAACGTCGACCGGCGTCACCGACGCCGGCGGTCACTTTGCTTTCGTCTCTCTTGCACCCGACGAATACACGATTTCGATCGAAAAAACGGGTTACGACCCGGTGAGCTTCGCCGGCGCGGCGGTTTTTGCCGACGCGCAGCAGACGCTGAGCCTGGCGATGCGCAAGACGCTAAAAACGATCGCGCACGTTACGTCGAGCAGTGCGTCGAGCCTCGTGCGCTCCGGCACTACCGCGGATCTCTATTCGGTCAATTCGGCGCAGCAAGAACGTTTGAGCGCTCTCGGCGGCGGCGGCAATCTCAATAGCGCTTACTCGGCGATTGCGAGCGTCCCCGGAGCATACGTGCCTTCCAATCAGACCGGATACAACCAGGCCGTGCACGTGCGCGGCGGCGATTCCTACGAAGTCGGTTACGAGTTCGACGGCATTCCGGTAAACCGCGCGTTCGATAATTATCCGTCCGGCTCGGCCTCGTCGCTCGGACAACTCGAGCTGCAAGTCTACACCGGAGCCACACCGGCAGGCGCGGAAGCTCAGGGCCTCGCCGGATTCATCAACCAGGTCATCAAGACCGGCACGTTCCCCGGGTACGCGACGGTCGACGCAACGGTCGGTTCGCCGACGTTCTACCACAACTTCAACGCCGAAGTCGGCGGAGCGACGCCGGATCGCACGTTCTCGTACTATTTGGGTTTCGACGGTTACAACCAGGATCACATCTACGTCGATCACTTCGGCGGCGCTGCATACGCGAACGAGTTCGGTCAGCAGCTTGCGGCGTGTCCGACCGGGAAGAACCTCACGCCGGCGTACCCGTCGTGTTTTACTAATGGCGCACCCAACGTCGGCCCGAACGGCTCTCCCGGCTGGCTGTTAGGACCGATCGGTTTCGGGACGGGCGTGCCGATCGGCATCGCAGACCGCACCGTCGTTGGCAACTTCCATATCGCGATCCCGCACAAGCACGACGGGCTGCGGGACGACATCCAGCTGCTCTACGACAACGACGAGATCTTCTCGACCTGGTCGAGCTCGGTAAACGACGAAGGCTTGGCCAACTGGCTCGTTTCCACCGGCAGCTTCCCGCCGTACTACGTCGACAGTTACCAGTACCGGGGGCAATTGGGATCGTTTCTTCCGGCGAACCCCGGTTCGCTCGTCGCACCGTATTATTATCCGTCTTCTCCTCCGCACGCGTTTGGGGGTCCGATTCCTAATTCGTACGCCGAACGCGACGTCGGATACAACGGACAAGCCATCTTCAAGCTTCAGTATCAAAAGAATTTCAGCCCCAGCGCGTTCATGCGCTTGTACGGATACACGTACTACTCCGATTGGATTGAAAACGGTCCGCTGATGTCGCTGCAATCCTACGCCTTTTACGACAGCGGCGACTACGAGATCAACAACCACACGCGCGGCGTCAGCCTCTCGTTCACGGATCAGATCAACGCTCAGAACTTGATGGAAGCTGAAGGCAGCTATACGACGGCGAGCGGTGCGCGCATCTACAACGAGCAGATGTTCGGTTACGCCGACAGCTTTGCCGTGCTGGTAGACCGGAACGGTCTCAACAGCGGTACGTGCTACGCGCTTCCCGCAAAGGGCAGCACCGTCGCTACGCCGACCACCTGCAGCGACGGCGGTGGCAGCAACGTCTCCTACGGAACCCTTCCGGCGTTCGCCTCGCTGGCGGGAATCGCCGGCGGCACGCCGCTTCCCAATCTCTCGAGTTTCCGCTGCGGCAACGGGCCGTGCGCGTTCTACGTCGCCGAAAACGGCGCGTACGGCCTCAACAACACGGTTACTCCCGTTTTCTCGGGATATTCGATTACCGATCAATGGCGCCCGAGCGACCGGTGGAACGTCAACGCCGGCGTGCGGGTCGACAACTACAGCTTCGTCGGACCCAATACGAACACCGGAGCCGCGCGCGCCTTTTGGTTCAACGCGTTCAATCAAGATACGTGCTACGACACGCAAACCTTGGCGCTCATCGACCGCAGCTCGCTCTTTGCCACCTATGGCGGCTCGTGGTCGACCAACTCCCAGATCTCTTGCGCCACGCTCGGGGCAAAGTACCACATCCCCGGGTTGGTCAACGCTAACGTCCAGAATACGCAAACGGCGTTCGACTACAACATCGTGCAGCCGCGCATCGGCCTCACCTACACGGTCAACCCCGATACCGTCATTCGCGGCAGTTACGGTAAGTACAACGAGCAGCCCAGCTCGGCCTACGAACAGTACAACGGACTCCAGCAAAACTTACCCGACGTCCTGACGCAGTTCTACTCGCTAGGCTTTACGACGCCCGGCCACGCCGTCGCGCCTTCGATCTCGTTCAACACCGATCTTTCGCTCGAGCATCACTTCAAGGGCACCGACATGTCGTTCAAGCTCAGTCCGTTCTTGCGTCAAACGCAGAATCAAGTACAGAACTTCTACATCAACTACACGACCGGCTTGACGTCGGGCCTCGATGCCGGCAATCAAACGTCGTCGGGATTCGAATTCCAATTCAACAAGGGCGACTTCTCCCGCAACGGCTTCTCCGGGCAGCTCTCGTTCGCGTACACGTACGCTACAGTCGTCTACCACACGCTGCCCAACGGTACGACCATCCTTTCGCCGGTCAACGCCGGCATCTCGCAGTATAATGCCTATACGCGATCGTGCGCCCCGGGCGGATCCGAGTTCGGCAAGACGCAGTTCGGGCAATCGGTGTGCGGCTCGACGACCGGCGGCGCCGGAGCGTCTCCCTGCTACACGCAAACCGGCAAGCCGGATGCGACGTGTGCGAAAGGCGACGTCGCCAATCCGTACTGGAACTCACCGGCTTTCTCGCTCTACGATCCGACGGCGTCGTACCTGCCGTATTCGGTATTCCCCGGTCCCGTGGGCTCGGGCGTCAACGCGTACAACTATCCCTACGTCTCGACGCTGATCCTCAACTACAAACGTAACAAGTTCTCCATCTCGCCGTCCTTCCAGTTTCAAGCCGGCAATCGCTACGGCGCGCCGCTGACGATGCCGGGCATCGACCCCGCGGCCGGCTGCGGTATCCTCGCGGGTTCGACCGCGGGCGATCCGCGGTATCCCTACGGTGCGGTGGGCGGTTCGCCGTACGATTCGCATAAGTGCGCCTCCAACGCCCTGTCGATTCCCGATCCGTATACGGGGCAGTTCGACGCAATCGGTTCGTTCCGCGAGCCCGCTCAGCTCACCGCGCATCTGCGCGCGAGCTACGACGTGTCGCCGCGGATCACGGTCACCGTCACGCTGGCGAACTTGATGCAAACGTGCTTCGGCGGCCAGACGACCGGGTTCACGTACTACAAGGCCGACAACGTTTGCCTGTACACCAATCTCGTCGGCGGCCCGAGCACGCCGCCGGTGGGCAACGCTTACAATCCTCACGACAACGTACAGACCTTCTTGCGCTACCCGTACGAGCCGTACTTCGGCGCGTATAACGATCTGTCCAGCTCGCTGGCGCAGCCCTTCAACGCATACTTCGATATAAAGGTAAAGATCTAACGTGTCTTCAGCATCCACATACGACGCCATCGTCATCGGCGGCGGTCACAACGGCCTCGTCACCGCGTGTTACCTCGCAAAAGCGAAATGGAAGGTCCTGGTTCTCGAACGGCGCTACCTGGTCGGAGGCGCCTGCGTGAGCGAGGAGATCTGGCCCGGATACAAAGTGTCGACGGCGGCCTACGTCAACAGCCTGTTTCGCCCCGAAATTATTCGCGATCTCCGTTTGCGCGACTATGGCTTCGAGCCCATCGAACGCAATCCGGCGTCCTTTTCGCCGTTTCTGGACGGGCGTTCGCTGCTCTTGGGAACAGGAACGCACAAGGACGTCGAGGAGATCGCCAAGTTCAGCGCGCGCGATGCCGAAAACTATCCGAAATACGAAGCGATGCTCGAACGCGTC